>VYDA01000534.1 GCA_009843665.1 Caldilineaceae bacterium SB0675_bin_29
GCCAGATAGGGGACGGGGATCGGCTCGCGGGAGCTTTCGATCACATTGCGCGGCGGCCAGGTCTGCGGGAGGGTGATGCCGTTGTAGAGTGTTTCGTTGGTCATGGCCTGATCTCCGAGAGGGGTGGACTGAGGTTGGGTTGGCGCCACGGGTTATGGAATTGGCCGGAATTGGCCAGAATTAGCCGGGAATTGGCCATGAATTAGCCATGAATTGGCCAGAATTAGCCATGAATAAGCCATGAATAAGCCAGAATAAGCCAGAATAGACTCCTAATAGACCCCAATAGACCCCAATAGACCCCTAATTTGATCTCACAGGCACTTCCAACAGGTCTATTCCATGTTCGCAGATACGACCAGGGGGAGAGTTCGGAGGACTCCTCGCGAACGCCAGCTCATCTGAGGTCGCTGGCGTAGATGAGTTCGATGTCGCCGTGGATGGCGTAGAGACGGGCGTGGTAGAGGCGTACGTCGATACGGAGCGGTGTGCCGACGTGTTCGGCCAGGCCCGCTTTGTCCTGCCATTGGGGCTGCCAGGCGGTGGAGTCGCCGCGGAATGGTTCGCAGCGATCGAAAGTGTAGCCGGGCAATGGGTGACCTTCCAGGTCCGACAGCTGGACGCGCACCTCGCCGTAGGGAGCCTGGACGTTGAGCAGCATGCGCTCGTCGTTGAGACGCACCCAGCGCGTCGTCAGGTAGCCGGCGCCGGCCTGTGATTCGAGATAGACGAAGCCGTCCTGCCGCAGCCGGTGCATGAGGATGGCGGCGTAGTCGGGCTCATCGCGGCTGAGCGTACGCGCCTGGAAATGCTCCCCTTTGGTGCCGCCGGAATAGATGCGGATCTGCCCCTCGTGGTCGACGGCCATCGAACAGGGATAGATGTTGCCGCCGCCAAATTCGCCAGGCTCGTTAAGGCCGACGAAGGGTTGGCGCAGGGAGCGCTGGAAACGCAGTCCGTCGTAGCTGTAGACGAGCTCGCCGTAGATCTTCCCTTCCAGCTTCTGGCGCCACTGGTCGAGCGGGTCGGTCTCGAACATCCAGAGGATGCCCACGTAGATGCCCTTATAGGGGAGGACGACGATGCCGTAGAACTGGCACATGGGCGGATCGAGGGGATCGGGGTGGAAGATGACCTCCGGTTCGCTCCAGGTGCGCCAGTCGTGCGTCTCCATGAGGGCGATGCGGCGGTCGCCGTGGCTGGGGCGGGCGAGGGTGATATGGCTGTTGCGTTCGGCGTGGCGGTAGGTGAAGAAGCCGGGGTCGGGCGTGCCGGGATGCCAGCGCGAGGCGTGATCGATCTGCCAGTTGTAGCCGTCGGCGGAGAAAGCCAGGCGGGAGGCGCGCCGGCCGTCCTCTTCGATGGCGAGGATAGGCCACTTGAAGCGGCCTTCGGACGAGCTTTCATCGAGGAAGACCGAGCCGCCGGTGGCCAGCTGCTGCCGGTCGAAGATTTCGTGGGGCCTCATGCGGGAGGGCAGGGCAACTTTCTCGGTGAGGTCCGGGGGTTCCCAGTGGATGCCGTCCTCGCTTTCGGCGGTCAGAAACCACTCGTCCTTGCGATAGAGCGTTCCCGGCATCGTCTCGCGGCCGAGGTAAAACATGCGCCACAGTTTGCGCTGGTCGTCGTAGACCACGGTTGGATAGCTGAACGGGTTTTCGGTGGGGTCGGCGTAATTGGCTTCGCGCACCCATTCGGGCTGCCCCAGGCGGCGGGCGATGTTGTCGCGGCGGGCCAGACACCAGTCGTCAAAGAAGAAGAGGGAACGCAGGGTCACGAGAACGATCCTTGGTGTTGGAAGCGCAGATCGATTGCAAACGGCAGGTGGAGCTGCGGGCCATCAGTTGCTAGCAGCCGGTTTGTCAAATTGCGGGGCAAAGATCTCTTCGCTCAGGTCCAGCTCTTCGGCGAAGTGGCAGCGGACCCAGTGCCCGCCTCCCATATCACGCAGGTCCGGTTCTTCGGCTGAGCATTGTTCCTGGGCGAAAGGGCAGCGGGTGGAGAAGTGGCAGCCGCTGGGCGGGTTGAGCGGGCTGGGCACTTCGCCTTCGAGGACGTAGCTCTGCTCGCGGTGGGTCGGGTCGGGGATGAGGACGGAGGCGAGGAGGGCCTTGGTATACGGGTGCTTGCACTCCTCAAAGACCTGCTGCGTTGTGCCGAGCTCGACCAGCCGCCCAAGATACATGACGGCAATGCGATGGCTTATATGCTTGACGATGCTGAGGTCATGGGCGATGAAGACGTAGGTCAGATTCATCTGGCTTTGCAGGTCGAGTAGGAGGTTGATGATCTGGGAGCGGACGGAGACATCCAGGGCCGAGACGGGTTCGTCGGCGACCACAAGCGGCGGGGAGACGATCAGGGCGCGGGCGATGCTGACACGCTGGCGTTCACCGCCGCTCAGTTCATGGGGGAAGCGGTCGGCGAAGTGCGGACCCAGCCCCACGGTCGGCAGGATATCAAGCACGCGTCTGCCGGCTTCGCCTCGGCCCACCTTCTGGGCCATCAGCGGTTCAGCGATCACATCTGTGACGCGCCAGCGCGGGTCGAGGGAGGAGAACGGGTCCTGGAAGATGATCTGCATCTGGCGGCGCACGTCCAACATCTCTTTGCGCGAGGCGGAGGCGATATCAAAGGTCTGTTGTTCGCCGTGCAGCAGGATGCGGCCCTGGTCCGGTTCGACGAGGCGGAGGAGGCAGCGGGCGACGGTAGTCTTGCCGCAGCCGCTCTCGCCGACAAGGCCCAGGCATTCGCCTTTGTTGACGGCGAAGGATACGTCGTTGACCGCCTTGACGTGGCCCACAGTGCGGCGCAGGAGGCCGCGCTGGACCGGGAAGAATTTACTCAGATTTTCGACTTGCAGGATAGGTGTGTCGGACATGAAAGTTTTCAGTTTTTAGTTTCTAGTTTTCAGTGGCAGGTTTCGAAAGAACGGGGTTAGGGAAGACTGAGAACAGAGTGCTAAAGAACAGACTGCCAAAGCGCTAGTCATCGACGTAGAGCCAGCAGGTTGCTGAGTGCTGCGGGCCG
This sequence comes from Caldilineaceae bacterium SB0675_bin_29, assembly GCA_009843665.1. Taxonomy (GTDB): domain Bacteria; phylum Chloroflexota; class Anaerolineae; order Caldilineales; family Caldilineaceae; genus Bin5. The sequence continues at coordinate 3,031 of VYDA01000534.1, forward strand.
AATTCGACGACGGGTGGGTCCTCGACGCAGCGGTCATGCACGGACGGGCAGCGATTGCGGAAGCGGCAGCCGCTGGGCGCGTTGCGCGGGTCGGGCACGGAGCCGCTGATCGAGTGGAGCTGCTCGCGCGGCGGGGTGTCCGGGCGCACGATGGAGCGGAGCAGGGCCTGGGTGTAGGGATGCTTGGGATCCTGAAACAGCTCGACAACGGGCGCCTTTTCCGCCATCTGGCCCAGGTACATGACGACGACAAAATCGGCCAGCTGTGCGATGACGGCCAGGTCATGGGTGATCATGATCACGCTCATGTCCAGGTCCTGCTGCAGGCTGCGGATCAGGCGCAGGATCTGGGCCTGGATGGTCACGTCGAGGGCGGTGGTCGGTTCGTCGGCGATGAGCACGCGCGGCTCACAGCAGAGGGCGATGGCGATCATGACGCGCTGGCGCATGCCGCCGCTCATCTGGTGGGGATAGTCGCCAAAGCGGCGTTCGGCATCGGGAATGCCCACTTTGTTGAGCATGGAGATTGCCAGTTCCTGGGCCTCCTCTTCGGTCAGGTTCTGGTGCTGGCGGATGCTTTCCATGATCTGCTCGCCGATGGTGTAGACCGGCGTCAACGAGGTCATCGGCTCCTGGAAGATCATGGCGATGTCTTTGCCGCGGATGGCGCGGATGGCATCTCCCTTCGCGTCCAGACTCACCAGATCGATGGGCTGGCCGTCGCCGTCGGGGTGATAGAGGATCTGCCCGCTTGTGTCGCTGGAGGGGAGCAGGCGCAGGATCGAGCGTGCGGTGACGCTCTTGCCGCATCCGCTCTCGCCGACGATGCCCAGACAGCGCCCGCGTTCGACGGTGAAGTCGACGCCGTCCACCGCGCGCACGATGCCGGCCAGCATCTTGAAATGTACGTGCAGATCGTGGACTTCGAGAATCGGTTGCGAATTGGGCATGGTCAAATACCGGTTGCCGGCATAGGGTGAAGTGTCGCCATCATCTGATCTCGGAGTACGGGTCGAGCGCATCGCGCAGCGCGTCGCCGAGGAAGTTGACGGCCAGAACGGTCAAGACCATGAATACGCCCGGGGCAAGCAGCCACGGGTGCTTGGTGAGGACCTGGACCGACTGTGCATCCTTGAGCAGGGTACCCCAGCTAACGAGCGGGGGCGTGATACCGATGCCCAGGAAGCTGAGCGAGCTTTCGGCCAGTATCAGACCGGGAATGGAGAGAGTGGCGACGACGACGATATGGCTGAAGCAGTTGGGAATGAGGTGGCGGAACAGAATGGTCGGCGTGCTGGAGCCGGCGGCGCGCCCGGCCATGATGAAGTCCGACTCTTTGAGCGCCAGCGTCTTACCGCGGATCTGGCGGCAGAGCCCGGCCCAGCCAATAAGTGCGAGTACGATGGTGACCCCCAGGTAGCGATGAAGGGAAGAGAGCTCGGGCGGCAAAGTGGCGGCGAGGGCCATCCACAGGGGGATGCGCGGGAAGGACATCAGCACCTCGGTGAGGCGTTGGATAAGAATATCGGCGACACCGCCCCAGTAGCCGGACGCCACACCGATGGTTGAGCCGAGGATGACGCTGATGAGCATGCCGATAATCGGCACTGAGAGCGAGATGCGGGTGGCGGTGAGGACGCGCGAGAAGACATCGCGGCCCAGCCTGCCCGTGCCGAAGAGTGCGACCATGCCGCCTTCTTCAACGCCGAAAAGGCGCGTGCTGCTCGAAATCAGGCCCCAGAGCTTGTAGGGTTCCGCCTTGACGAAAAAGTAGATCGGGTAGACCAGTTCCGGGTCTTCGGTGTAGGTGGTGAGAAAGGTGCGCGCGTCGCGTTCGCTCTTGTAGCCGTAAACGAAAGGCCTCACAAGTCTTCCATCGCGGAAGATATGCACGCGCTGCGGCGGCGCGCGCAGCGCCTCTTCGTGTACATAGTCAACGGTATAGGGCGCGAAGAAGTCGGCGAAGAGCGCGACCATGACCGTAATCACCAACCAGATAATGCCGATGACGCCGAGGCGGTTGGCCATGATACGCGCGCCGAGAATGCGGCCGCGCGAAGCAACCTCCTCAGAGGAGGATACATCGAGGTCGGCAACAGGGGGACGCGGCGCGCCCGGTTGCAGTGGGGTCTGTGCCTGTTCTGAAACGACGCTCATAGAAGACTCTTATCGTATCGCCGGTCGTCCTGGAGGGCACCGGCTGCCGGCTGCTTCATTTTAGTCGAAGCGGACGCGCGGGTCGACCCATGCCAGCAGCAGGTCGGCGACCAGGTTGCCCAACACGAGCAGGACGCTGAGGAGCATCAGGATGGCGGAGGCGACGTAGACGTCCTGGGCCTGAAGGGCGGAGTTGCGCGTGGGGCCGATGGTGCGCAGCCCCAGCACGATGGCGGTGATGACGCCGCCGGAGACGATCTCCGGAAACTGCATGCCCAGCAGACTGATCAGCGGGTTGATGGCGACGCGCACGGCGTGTTTGATGACGACGATCTTTTCGGCCATCCCCTTGGCGCGGGCGGTCTCGACGTATTGGCGGCCCAACTCATCGAGCAGATTGCCGCGCATGATGCGCATGAGGGAGGCGATGCCGGGAATGCCGCCCACGAACACCGGCAGCCAGATATGGGCGGCAAGGTCCTTGACCCTGCCAAAGCTCCAGGGCGCGTCGGCATACTCGGGCGAGTAGAGCCCGGTCAGCAAGGGCAGGTCGAGAACGAAAGTCATGTAGACCAGTATCGCCAGCGCCAGCAGGAAGCCGGGCATCGAAAGACCGATGAAGCTCATGACGGTAAAGACATTGTCCGACACGGAGTACTGGCGCGTGGCGGAATAGATGCCGACCGGCAGGCCCACGGCCCAGGAAAGACCGAGAGAGAGCGACGCGATCAGCATCGTATAGCCCAGGTTGGTCCAGATTACTTCGGAAGCGACGCGATCATAAGTGACGAGCGAGACACCGAAATCACCCTGTATAAATGCAAATAACCAATAGAAATACTGAACCGGTATCGGGCGGTCCAACCCGTACTCGCGACGGATATTGTCGCCCTCTATTCTCGCTTCCTCTTCACCCCAGCCGCGGTTGCCTACGAGATTTTGCTCATAGGTGGTGATAACGTCCCCGGCGGGGAGATTGATGACGATAAAGCAGATAAAAGAGATGAGCAGGAGTGTAGGAATTGCTATCAACACTCTGCGGATGATGTAATCCAGCATGAGGACCCCGGGACTGCAGTGGTTCGCGGCTTGAGGCCGTTAGAGGAGAGAATGAAGAGGAGTGAGGAAACGGCAGTTTGGTTTTCAGTTTCTAGTTTTTTGTAGCAGGACCAGTACCCAAAGACCATTCCAAACCAGAAACTTCCAACGTTCCCGCTCCTCACTCCTCAGGCTATGCTTTTAGTACTTGATGTAGAACTGCTCCGGATAGGCGTAGGTGAAGTCCTGCAGACCATTGGCTACTTCGGGGCAGTTGCCGACGCGGTTGGCGACCAGAACCATGAGCGGCACGTCGGCGATAATATGGATGTCGAACTGCCAGTCGACGTGGTACTTGAAGAGCTCCTTGTGCAGGCGTTTGCTCTCCACAGGGTCGATCTCTTTCTTGATCTCATTTTGCAGGGCGAACATGGCGTCGCCGCCTTCGGGCGGTCCGAGTTCTTGCAGCCACTCGGGGTCGTCATTGTAGTGTACCGGCAACATATCAAGCCCATGCCCCTTCGGGGTAAAGATCGGCTGGAAGGGACGCATCAGGGGAATTTCATTGGCATCCGTGCCCCACATGTAAGTATGGGACTCGCCGGCACGCCAGCGGGAGAACAGGACCGAGCGCTGGATTGCGTTGAGGCGGGCGTCGATGCCGGCGTCGCGCCAGTCGGCCACCACCATTTCCGCGACCTGCTGATGCACAGTGATCTCGGTGGCGGCATCGAGAATGATCGTCACCGGCTCGCCACTGGGGAATGTCCGCATACCATCGTCGCCCTTCTCCAGGCCCAGTTCATCGAAGATACTGTCAACCTGGGCCATGTCGAACTGGCCGTTGATCATCGTGATGGAATCCATGTCATCATCCCAGTAGGGAGATGAGGAGGCCAGGGCATAGCTGGCTGGCCGGCCGGCGCCGAAGTAGAGCGTTTCGTTGATCTCGTCGCGGTTGATGGCCATTGACAGAGCATTGCGGAAAGACTTATTGCGGAAGAACTCGGCGAGTTCCCTGTCCTTTTCGTTCTGGAGGCGATAGTTGATGGTGATGTGGTTGCCGGTGGTGAAGGAGGTGCCCGGCCAGAAGAGCAGCCGGTAGTCGCCGCGCTCCTCGTTTTCGCGCAGTGTTGGCAGGCTCTCGAACAGCTGCATGTTGCGAATTCCAACATCGATCTGGCCGGCAATTGCCATCAGGACGGCGTTCTCCTGGGTGCCGGCGTAGGGGAAGAGGTAGTTATCGCAGTAGGGGAGCTGGTTGCCGGCAGTATCGACGGCGCAGTAGTAGGGATTGCGTTCCAGCCGCAGCCCTGATTCGTCATAGCCCTTCGAGATCCAGGGAGTTACGCCGGGGAAATCGGGATCGAGATAGACGTCGTTCTCTCTCAGATCCTTGTATTCAGCCCCATCGGTGTATCTGGGATGCCACTGCATGAGGTGATGCTTGGGCTTGGTTGCCAGTGTGCGGCCGCGGAAGAGGAAGGGGAAGGTGGGATAGGGAGCCGGGAACTTGAAAACCAATGTGTAATCGTCCGGCGTTTCCAGGACCACCGGTTCGCCGTCCACAAAGCAGCGGGTAGGCGCTATGGGCGTGTACTCTTCGTCGAACCACATATCCTCCCACAGGAAGAGAACGTCCTCGGAAGTGAACGGTTCGCCGTCGGACCATTTCATGCCCTCGCGCATATTGATCGTGAGCTGGGTGGCGTCACCGTTCCACTCGAAGCTCTCCGCCAGGTATGGTTCCCAGCCACCCGTCGGCAACCCGGCGCCGAATCCCTCCAGGTCGGTGGGGATGTCGATAAAACCGCGGTTGACGATGTAGGCGGGCGCGGCGCGGTCGGTCTCATTGAGGGTAAAGCCGCGAATCGATTCGCTGTACGTTCCGACCTCATGGATGGGGGTGACGATGCGGGGGTTGACCGGCAGGCGATCATCCACAGGTGGCAGGTCGCCGGCATCGACCATTGCTTTGAGCATAGGCGCTTCGTTGTACTGGGACGCGGACTCTGCAGCCGGCGCCTCGGACTCTGCGGGCGCCTCCGCGGCCGGTTGGTCGGCGGCAGGTTCAGGGTCGCCTGCGCCACAGGCTGCCAGCAGTGTGCCTGCCGTCATAGCCGCCGAAAGCTGCATAAACTTACGCCGGGTGATCGTGCGTCTTGCCATGACCTTTCTCCTTTGACTTGATGCGAGGAACGGTTTGTCCCTCTACATAATGAAAAGGCTAATTGCGCGCTGTTTGAGGCACAACATTGCGTCTGGCACTGCGGGGAACGATCGAAAAGATTCATCTGGGGCGAATGCCCTAGGATGCGCCGCATTGTACTGTAGCCAATATATGCTGTCAACCAACGAAAATTGGCCTGACAGCGGTGCGTAATGGGTGCGTCCCAATATTGGGGCGAATTTTCGCTTCTCTCAGAAGGCACCCAAGCCATGGTCAGTTCCCATTCCAGTTGCCTGCAAATGAAGTGGTGTTTCTCACCCCTCACTCCTCTCCCCTCGCATTTGGGCGGTCGGGCCTATTCGGCCCTCCCTTGTGGGGGGGCTCCGCCCCCGCAA
>VYDA01000291.1:0-2749 GCA_009843665.1 Caldilineaceae bacterium SB0675_bin_29
CTCTGTAAGCATCAACACGCCGGCTTTGCTGACGCAATAGACCCCCATTCCCGGCTGCGGCCTTTTCCCCGCGATCGAAGCAACATTGATGATCTTGCCACCGCCCCGTTTCGACATCTCCGCACTGCATACTTTGGCCATGCGAAAGTAGCCGACCACGTTCACGTCGAGGATCTTGTGCCAGTGACTCTCTTCCGCGGAAAGCACCGGCCCGAAATGAGGGTTGGTTGCAGCATTGTTTACCAGGACGTCGATCCCGCCGAACTCGCACACCGCCTGTTCAGCCAGGGCCGCCGCCGCCGTCATGTCGCCCGTATGCGCGGCCGCCGCCAGCGCGTGTCCTCCCTCCGCCCGAATCGACCGGGCAACCTTGTCAAGAGCCGCCTGCTTACGGCTGCTCAGAACGACCGCGGCCCCCTTCGCTGCAAAGCAGCGGCTGATCGCCTCGCCAATGCCCCTGGAAGCGCCTGTGATCACTGCCACTTTGCCCGCAAGATCGAAATCAGGAAGATGTCCCAACAGCTTTCTCCTGACAGTGTGGGAGAACGCAAAATCTCGTTACTATGGAGGGAAGGGATGCTGTCAGTATAGCACCAGGCAGAGTCGCGATCAATCCACCCTATGATTAGAGGCGCATCCCAATTTATTGCGGCGAACTCTCCTATACCTCTGGAGCCACCCTAGCCATGGTCAGTTCCAATCCTGGTCTCCGTCAGAATAAGTGCTGCCTCTGACCACTAACCACTGACCACTGCAGTTCTGGGCGGTCGGGCCTATTCGGCCCTCCCTTGTGCGGGGGCTCCGCCCCCGCAACGCCCCCGGCCAACAACATGCCTCGTCGACCGGGTGTCGACATCGGTGACGGGTGCCCGATCGAAAGTGTCTCGCCAGACCACATCCCGCCAGTCCCATTATATCCCCCTGGAACAGGTCTTGTGCCTGCCCCGGGCCCCCAATCAACGGACCTCCCGGTATGGCCGGGCTTGGCGGCTGCCCTCAGTCTTTGCAAGAGTCGGCAAACAATTCCAGCCACCGCTGGCACTGATTCCCCGCCAGACTGTTCCCACCCCAATTCTGGAATGCACGCCTCCGAACTGTCTCTCCGCAAGGGTGGACGCACTTCAAACCGCACGCAACCCCTCCGCCGGACACAGTCCACACCGGTCGATTGCAAACATTTCGTAAAGGAAAATCCCAAAAAGGTATTGAAATTAGCCAATCCACGTGCTATACTATACGAATGCGCGCGGTGCGCATATTTCCTTATGGTTTTCTGGTACCAGATTTTGCAGATGTTTCACATGAAACATCTGCACCTTCGTATCCGTCCCTATATCGGGGTGCGCCAAAAGGAAGCAGAACCGGCGCACCTGTTTACCCGTTGAATCCCTGATCGCCTTGGAGCGGCCCGCATGTCGGCAAACAATATGGCTGCAGCGAACTGCACAGCAATCAAAAAGCCGAATAGCAAGGCAGACTCCACCGCGCCAGGCGGTGTCCCCGTCATCGATTATGAGGGCAGCGGCTACCGCCAGGATTTCTGGGAAGGCCAGGGACGTGAGTACGAGGATGCCGTCGAACGGATCGCCCTCAAGCGCCTTCTCCCCCCACAGGGCCGGCGTATCGCCGAAATCGGTGCCGGCTTTGGCCGCCTCGCCGATCTCTACCTCGGCTACGATCAGATCGTGCTCTTCGACTACAGCCGCACGATGCTGGCCGACGCCGTCCGCAAATGGGGGCACGACCCGCGCTTCGTCTTCGTCGCCGGCAATCTCTACCAAATGCCTCTGGCCGCAGGCACCCTGGACGCACTCGTCATAGTACGCGTGATGCATCATCTGGCCGATGTGCCGGCCGCACTGGCCCAGATGCAGTCGCTTCTGCATCAGGACAGCACCGCCGTGCTCGAATATGCCAACAAGCGCAATCTGAAGGCCGTCCTGCGCTGGCTCGCTCGCCGGCAGCCCTGGTCGCCCTTTGACCCGGAGCCGCTCGAATTCGTCGCCATGAACTTCGACTTTCATCCCGGCTGGATGGCCGCAAAAATGAAAAACGCCGGCCTGCGCGTGGATGAACGTCTTGGCGCATCCCACTTCCGTCTGCCGGTGCTCAAGAAAAACCTGCCGGCCCGCCTGCTCGCCCGTCTGGACAGCCGCCTTTTCCACATCGGCGGCAGATTCCCCCTCGCACCCAGCGTCTTCGTGCGCGCGGCCGCACCAGGCGCCGCAGAGCGGCCGCAACGAGATTCCAGCCCGGTCGAAATCGGTCCGGCCCAGCTGTTCCGATGTCCGTCCTGCGCAGCACATCCCTTGGCTGCCCTCGGCCCGTCACAGCTTCAGTGTCCGTCCTGCACCCGCACTTACGCGCAAACGGACCGCATCTGGGATTTCAAACTCCCGGCGTGAACCTTTCGCACGCAGTTGGCCAGGGATCGCGAGAGGTACCCCCACACGATCTGCCCCGATCGTACCTGGGCCGTTTGAGATGTTCTCTACGGAAGAGATGCATCTCGCAATGGTTAAGTTGTCCAACACTTGAGAACTACTACGCGCCAACGACGTCGCCCGGCCGCTTCGTGTCCGGCTTGCCGCGAACAGCGCTTATACATTTCACGAAAAGAGGTGACGATGGCTGAAGAAATGCTTATGACAAAGGAACTTACGCCAGAATACAATGCGGATTCGAATTCTTCCCCGGCCGAAAATGGCACTGCTAAGGCCGGTTTGCAGTTTTCGAGTCCGCAGGAAAC
>VYDA01000291.1:2759-8786 GCA_009843665.1 Caldilineaceae bacterium SB0675_bin_29
CAGGAAACCCTCGCCCATCTGCTCAAACTCGGCCGCGAAAAAGGCTTTGTCAGCTACGATGAAGTGCTGCAGGTCATGCCCGAAGCCGAAAACGATATTGAGCAACTGGATGACATCTTTGCATCCCTTCTCGACCAGGGCATTTCTGTCGGGCAGGCCAAAGAGGAAGTTCCTACCGAAGAAAAGAAAGATTCAGCCGAAAGCGCAGAAGAGGACGAATTCGATCTGAGCCAGATAGAGATCGACGACTCCATCAGCCTCTATCTCAAGGAGATCGGCCGCGTTCCCTTGCTGACCGCCGCCGAAGAGGTCGACCTTGCCAAACGCATGGAGGCCGGTCGCGATTCACGCCACCGCCTCAACCAGGAACAGGTCGAATGGGAGGAGCGCGAACAGCTCCTCTGGCTGGTGCGCGACGGACGCTCCGCACAGGAGCATCTGATCAAGGCCAACAGCCGCCTCGTCGTCAGCGTCGCCAAAAAGTATGTCGGCCGCGGTGTCCCCTTCCTCGACCTGATCCAGGAAGGCAATATCGGTCTTATTCGCGCCGTCAAGAAGTTCGACTACTGCCGGGGCTATAAATTCAGCACCTATGCCACCTGGTGGATCCGGCAGGCCGTCACTCGCGCCATCGCCGACCAGGGGCGTACAATTCGCGTGCCCGTGCATATGTACGAGCAGATCAACCGCCTGACCCGCACCAGCCGCCAGCTCGTGCAGGAACTGGGCCGCGACCCGACCACCGAAGAGATCGCCGAGGAGCTGGGCGTCACCCCGCGCAAGGTCGAGCACATCATGCGCGTCAGCCAGCGGCCCCTCAGTCTCGAAATGCCGGTCGGCGAGGAGGAAGACAGCTACCTGGGCGACTTTATCGAGGACGAGGACGCAGACAGCCCGCAGGACTCCGCCGGCCGTCAGATCCTGCGCGAGGTGATCGACGAGATCTTCCAGAGCCTGACACCCCGCGAGGTGCGCATCCTCCAGCTCCGCTTCGGACTGGTCGACGGCTACAACTATACGCTCGAAGAGGTCGGCAGAAAGTTCGGCGTCACCCGCGAACGCATCCGCCAGATCGAAGCCCAGGCCCTCAGCCGCCTGCGCCACCCCAGCCGCAGCCGCCGCCTCCGCGATTACCTCTAACGGCGAGTAGAGAGAAAATAGAGTTGAGGAGTGAGAGACTGAAGCAAGCCAGCGAAGTTCTCTCACTCCTCTCTCCTCTTCACTCTCTCCTCACCCTCACCTTACATCCCCTTCCCCACCGATAACGCCCCGCTTCAACCGGTCGAACAACTTCGTAATATTCTGCTCCGCCACCTCCTCCAACGACAGCTCCAGTTCCGTACAGATCTGCGTCAGATACCACAGCACGTCTCCCAATTCGTCCTTCAGCGCCGCCCGGTCGTCCTCCGCAATGACACCCTCCTTGTCGCGAAAGATCTTCTTGATCTTACCCGCCACCTCACCCGCCTCATTCACAAGCCCCAGCGTCGGATACACGATCGCATGATCCGTGTGCACCAAACTCCACGTCTTACGGGACTCCGTCTGATACCGCCTGAAATCCATCGTCGCCATACCTCTCTCTTTCCTTGCTCCTCTCCACTCTCTCCCCAACCTATAGCGCCCCGCTACCCACCGGCCTTCAATAAAAACTAAAAACCAAAAACTGAAAACTAAAAAAAAGGCCCGACCAAACAGTCGGGCCTCCCATTAACCGTCGCCGCGCCTATACGTCCAGATTACGCACCTCATGGGCGTGCGTCTGGATGAACCGGCGCCGCGGCGGCACACTGCTCCCCATCAGCATATCAAACGTGCGGTTGGCCTCCGCCGCATCCTCCACCTGCACCTGCAACAGCGTCCGGTACTCCGGATTCATCGTCGTCTCCCACAACTGCTCCGGGTTCATCTCCCCCAGACCCTTGTAACGCTGCTCCAGCTTGATATTCTCGTTACCCATCTCCTTGCGAATCTGGGAAAGAGCGTTGTCGTTGTACACATACTGCTCAGACCGCTTCGCCTTGCCGTTCTGGCGCTCGGTGATCTGCACCTTGTACAACGGCGGCTGCGCAATGTACAGGTGTCCGTTCTCCACCAGCGGTCCCATATACCGGAAAAACAGCGTCAGCAGCAGCGTACGGATGTGAGCGCCGTCTACGTCCGCGTCCGTCATCACGATGATCCGGTTGTAACGCAGGTTGTCGACCGTGAAATCATCGCCCACGCCTGTTCCCATCGCCGTAATCAGCGACTGGATCTCCTTGTTGCCCAGGATCTTGTCCAGGCTCGTGCGCTCCACGTTCAGAATCTTGCCCCGCAGCGGCAGCACGGCCTGGAAGCGCCGGTCCCGGCCCTGTTTGGCGCTGCCGCCTGCACTGTCGCCCTCGACAATGTAGAGCTCGCTCTCGTTCGGATCGCGGCTGGAGCAGTCCGCCAGCTTGCCCGGCAGCGTCAGGCTCTCCAGCGCGCTCTTGCGGATCACCAACTCCCGCGCTTTGCGCGCCGCCTCTCGGGCCCGAAATGCCACCTGGCACTTGTCGGTGATCCGCCTGGCCTCGCGCGGGTTCTCCTCCATCCAGCTGTTGATGCCCTCCGCCACTGCCGTCTCGACCTGATAGCGCACCTCGTTGTTGAGCAGCTTTAGCTTGTTCTGGCCCTCAAACTGCGGCTCCACAATCTTGACACTGATAATCGCCGTCATCCCCTGCCGCGTATCATCCCCGCTGAAGTTGGCGTCATTGTCCTTCAGAATCCCCTGCTTGCGCGCATAATCGTTGATCTGCCGCGTGACCGCCGCGCGCAGACCGGTCAGATGGCTGCCGCCGTCAGGCGTGTTGATCGTGTTGGCAAACGCGAAGATCGACTCATTGTAGCCGTCCGTGTACTGGATCGCCGCCTCCACGTGCGTCGAATCGACCTGCATGTCAACGTAAATCGGCGGGTGCAGCACCGTCCGGTTCTTGTTCAGATAGCGCACAAAAGTCTGCACGCCGCCCTCGAAATAGAAGCTGATCTCCCGCGGCTCCTCCCCGCGATCATCGACAAAATGAATGTCGATGCCCCGCGTCAGGAAGGCCATCTCCCGGAATCGGGTCACCAGCGTATTCCAGTCATATTCCAGAACGTCGAAGATCGTGTCGTCGCGCAAAAAACGCTGAATGGTGCCCGTCTCCCCGCGCTTGCACTTGCCCACCTCCTCCACCTCGGTCACCGGCACACCCAGTTCGAACCTCTGCCGCCAGATCTTCCCGTCCCGCTTGACCGTCGTCTCCATCCAGGTACTCAGCGCATTGACCGCGCTCACACCCACACCGTGCAGACCGCCCGAAACTTTGTAGCCCACGTCGCCGAACTTGCCGCCGGCATGCAGCTTCGTCATCACCACCGTCAGTGCCGGCATACCGGTCTGCTTCTGAATACCCACTGGGATGCCGGCGCCGTTATCCTCCACGGTGACGCTCTCATCCTTGTGAATCGTCACCACGATCTTGTCGCAGCGGCCCTGCATCGCCTCGTCAATGGCGTTATCCACCACCTCGTATACCATGTGATGAAGGGCTTTCGTATCGGTCCCGCCAATGTACATGCCGGGCCGTTTCCGTACCGCCTCCAGGCCCTCCAGCACCTGGATCTGGTCGGCGCCGTAGACGAAGTTCTTCTTGTTCATCTTCTCTGCCACGTATACCTCCGGTCATTTCAGACGGGGCTGCTGCCCGCAACCGGGCCCTCAAACCCCATACATCTCCGTTGGCTGCGAATACCCATTCCGGCCTTGTCACCAGCCCGTGCCGGTCGGTGATCAGGGAGCGTCCGCAACCCTACGCTCGCGTCGACAATATGTCAGGCAAAACTATCCGTTTCTTGCTGCTGCATCGCCAGAATGCGCGTCCGGTAAAAGACCAGCAGCGACATCGCCAGCCCTGTGCCGATAAAGGTGTTCCCCAACGTGGCCAGCACCACGCCCAGCGTATGCCACTGGGTAACCTGGCGGAAAAGCAACCCCATTCCCGTCGAAATCAGCGTCGTCAGCAGAACAAACCCCACCGTGGGCCAGAAGTTCTTCCGCACCAGATGGATGCTGCGGCGCACAGCGCTCCCTATCGCCAGATCGTCCAGCACCAGCGCCGTCGTCACAAAATAGAGATAAAGCAGAATCACCATGATCAGGCCGCCGAACAGAAACAGCGCCCCGGAGCCCAACACCGGGCTGATCAGCGCCAGCCACGTGACCCCAATCACGCCCGGAATGTAGATCATCAACAGACCGAGGGCGAAGAACACCAGGAAACCGATCGTCCGCAGCCAGTGGCGCACGATACGGCCCGCCAGTATGTTGAGCGAGAGCGCCTTCTGTCCCTCCCCAATCGGCAGATTCTGCGCCAGCAGATTCATATACGTCGCCCCGATCAGCAGACCGGCCAGACCAAAGAGCAGCGACAGCAGGCCCGCCGCGCCGATCGAGTCCACCTCGACGCTGGGATGGCTTCCCTTTATGCCCGGCAGCGTCGCCAGAAGGCTCGGCACGTGATACAACAGACCGTTGACCAGAAACTGGGCCAGATTGCTCGTCTCACCGAACACCATGAGCAACTCGCTCATCTGGTCCAGCGCAAACGGACTCTCCGCCGCCAGCTGCGGATCGGCAGCCAGCTCTGTGTAGAAATCAGCCAGCCTTCCCAGCAGAGGGCTGATGCTCCAACGCGGCAGGACCCACAACAGCGCGTCCAGCAGCAATGGCAACAACAGCAGGCCGGGACGCTGGCTGACGAAGCGGTAGCCGGTTGAAATACTGTCTATGATACCCACAAACGCGTCCCGTTTCGGCCGGACATACCCATCCCGGATCCGTCCTCAAATTGGCGTTTTTGCGGCACACTTTAGCCTTCTGATTTTATCACAAAGGCCCAAAATTGGCGAACGACAGGGACCCACTTCGCGGATCACAAAGCCTCCAAAACTGCTCTGTAAACGGATTAGACGGGAAGGGTAGACCGTTCTACAATTGACTGACCTGTGATCAGTATATCTGGGGACAAATCGGGAAATTGGTGCCCGAAACGCAGTGTTTTTCGCCTGCCTGCCAGCGACTGTCCCGCAGGCGCATCCTGGTACCGCAAGAATCAACTGACGCAACGTCCCACTGTACAACGACCAAAGGAGTAAGCATGGCCTCATTTGCCATCCAGGGCGGCCACCGCATCGAGGGAACCGTCAACATCAGCGGCAACAAGAACGCCTCTTTTCCCCTTGTCGCCGCATCTCTGCTCACCGACGAGACCGTCACCCTGGAGAACGTCCCGCAGATAGACGACGTCGCCGCCATGCTCACCATTCTGGAAGGCCTGGGCGTCTACGTGCGCAAAGAAGGCAGCCGGCTCACCCTGCGCGCCGACAAACTGCACAGTCACGCGCCCGACCCCCAGCTCTTCGGGCGCATCCGCGGCGGGCTCAACCTGATGGGGCCGCTCCTCGCCCGCCGCGGCGCATTCCGCGTCGAGGGTGCAGCCGGCGGCGATGACATCGGCCGCCGCCGCATCGACACCCATCTGCTTGTCTTCGAACAGCTGGGCGCCTCCTTCGCCCGCCCCAACAGCGGCCGCTTCGAGCTGACCTCCTCCGGCAGACTGCGCGGCGCCGATATCCTGCTCGACGAGGCATCCGTGACCGCCACCCAGAACGCCGTTATGGCCGCCTCCCTCGCCCAGGGCACTACCATTCTCCATAATGCCGCCAGCGAACCGCACGTGCAGGAGCTGTGCCGCCTGCTTGTCGCCATGGGCTGCCCCATCGAAGGCATCGGCAGCAACACCCTGCACGTCCACGGCCAGGAGCGGCTCCACGGAGCCAGCGCCACCGTCGGTCCCGACTACATGGAGGTCGGCAGCTTCATCGGCCTTGGCGCCATCACCCCCGGCGAGCTCCGCATCGCCAACGTCGCCCCCGACCACCTCCGCATGCTCGATATGGTCTTCTGCCAGCGCCTGGGCGTACAAATGCACCTGCAGGAAGACCCCAATGCCGCCCTCA
>VYDA01000572.1 GCA_009843665.1 Caldilineaceae bacterium SB0675_bin_29
CCTCCGAACCGGATAGCCTCCATCCCCACCAAACTGGCCACCCCCCGGTACATCGGATAGACCGCGATCGCCGCCGCCCGCATCCCGAAAATGTCAGGAAACAGCGGCAGCCCCGGGTCCTGCGCCAGCCCCCGCAGATTCAGGCTGTTCGCCCGCGGCTCGTCGGCCAGTACGTCACGAGCGTGCGCCGCCCACCGGTTCACCAGCTCAGCCGTACGCGCGCCTTCACTGCTCCCGCTCTCGTCCCGCACCGGCAACGGCCTCTTGCCCACCGCCAGCGGGTCCGTGTCCGTCAAACTGCCTCCCAGCCCCTCGCCCCGCAGCACAAACACGAAACGGTGCTCCTGCACCGGCTCGACGAACACCTCACAGTCCTCGAACAACCCCGCGCTCGCCTCACGCAGCTTTGCCGTCAGCCGGATGCACTCATCCGTAGGGATCCGCCCAGCCCGCCGGTCCGTGATCAGCCCGTCGCCGTCAACTGAAGAAAAATTGCCCCGCGCAGCCACGTCGCTTGCCTGCAACCGGAACCCGATACCCAGCGCCTCCAGAACCCCGCGCCCGATCATGTACCGCACCGGATCGTAACCGAACAGGCTCAGATGCGCCGGCCCGCTCCCCGGTTCGATACCGGGCCGGATCGGAACGCTCAGTCCCAGCGACCCCGACACCGCCAGCGCATCCAAATTGGGGGTATGCGCTAACTCCAATTCGGTCTGTCCGCCCAACGCAGCCGGCAGCCCGCCCAAGCCATCCATCACCAGCAAGACGATCTTGCCGCCGTCCTGTCTCAGGTCACGCATCAGATCAAAGTCGGTGAATGGAGACGTCATCGTCTGACTCCTTCTCTATGTGGAGGGTTCTTCAAGGAGAAAACTTAGGTGGGAGGATCCAGAGGAAGCGCTGCGGAGGTGGCGGTATTTCTCTCACTTCTCACTTCTTTTCACTCGCTCCTCCACACCGTCCTCATACAGATAACAGGCCACAGTATGATCGCCTTCAACCTGGATGAGCGGCGGCTGCTCTTCGAGGCAGACGTCCATCCCGTGCGGACAGCGCGGGTAGAAGCGGCAGCCGTCAGCTGTCCCCTCCACGCCCTGGATTCGCATCGTCTCCTCGGCCGGCAATCTGATATCCGTGTCCCACTTGACCTTCGGGTCCGGCACCGGGATTGAATTGATCAGCTCCTGCACATAGGGATGCTGAGGATTCTCGATGATCCTGCCGGTATCCCCCGTCTCCGCGGTGATTCCCTGGAACAGAACGATCATGTTGTCGCCGATCTGGTACGCGGTCGACAGGTCGTGCGTGATATACAAAAAGGAGATTCCGTGCTCATCGCGCAGCCGCAGCATGATATCCAGGATCATTGCCCGCAGCGAAGCATCCACCGCCGACACCGGCTCATCCGCCACAATCAGCCGCGGGCGCAACAGATAGGCCCGCGCCACCATCACCCGCTGCCGCTGCCCGCCGCTCAACTGGTGCGGGTACTTCTCCAGGATCTCATCTCCCCGCAAACCGACCACGTTGAGCGCGTCCTCGATCAACTCTCGCCTCTCTGCCTTATCCCCCGCCAGGGCAAAGTGGCGCATGGCCAAATTGAATGTGTGCTGAATGCGAAAGAAGGGGTTGAAGACCTCATACGGGTCCTGGAAGATGGCCTGGACCTCCTGGCGGTAGGTCATCCGCTGCCGGCGGTCCATCTGCGCAATGTCAACGCCCTTGTAGAGGATCTGTCCTTGCGTCGGCGTGATAAAGCCGAGCACAAGATTCGCAAGAGTCGTCTTGCCGCTGCCGCTCTCGCCCGCAATCGTCGTGATCTGCGCCGGCGTTTCGTGCAGGTCGAGGCTGAAGGAGTCCAGCGCCACCAGAGGCGGCTGCGAGCTCAGAAAGCCGCCGCCGAACGCCATCGAGGCCTCCCTGATCTGGAGAAGCGGTTCCGCCCTGGCTGTCTGCGTCATGCCTCTTCCAGCTCGATCAGAGAATGACGCTCCGGCTCGTAGAGCCAGCACGCCACAAGATGGTCGTCCTCTCTCTCCACCAACTCCGGCCGCCGCTCGCGGCATATCTGCTCCACATGCTGGCAGCGGAACTGGAAAATACAGCCGGGCGGCGGGTTACGCAGGTCGTGCGTCAATCCTTCCGTTACGTTCAACGGCTTGCGCTCTTTGATCGATGGGATCGATTCAATCAGCAGTTGTGTGTAGGGATGCAGCGGCTCCGAGAAGGCCGACCCCACCGGCGCCACTTCGACCAGGTTGCCGGCATACATGACCGCAATACGGTCCACCAGCTGCGCCTGCAATCCCATGTCATGGCCGATCATAACCATCGAGACGCCCAACCGCTCCTTCACCTCCAGCAGCGTCTGCGCCACCACCCGCTGCACCACCACGTCCAGCGCGCTCGTCGGCTCGTCCGCAATGATCACCTGCGGGTTGAGCGCTATCGCCATCGCAATGCAGTCCCGCTGCTTCATGCCCCCGCTCAACTCGTGCGGGTAGATTTCGATGACTCGCTCCGGCAGCCCCACGTCGTTCAGCAGACCCAAAATACGCGCCTCAACTTCCAACCGGCCTACGTTTTCGTGCGCCAGAATCGCATCGGCCATCTGCTCCCGAATCGGCGTGACCGGGTTGAGCGAGTTCATGGCCCCTTGCGGTACCAGCGCCAGATCGCGCCAGCGCACCTCACGCAGCTCCTTGCCGGAGAGACTGACCAGGTCCTGATCCTCGATTCGCACCTCCCCCTGCACGATCCGGCCCGGCGCCTGTACAACCTGCAGTATCGCCATCGCCACCGTCGTCTTGCCGCAGCCCGATTCCCCTACCAGCCCCAGGATCTCGCCCTTGCGCACGCTGAAGTTGACCCCGTTCGCAGCAATAACCTCTCCCCGCGGCGTGAAATAGTGGACGTGCAAATCGTCCACCTCTAGGGCAGCATCTTCTTCTTCGCCGCCCCTGAGCCCTGCGTGCTCTACAGCCGGCAGTTCGCCCGCCGCCGTCCGCTCCCGTCGCGTCGAGCTGAACTGCCGGATGCGCGGATTGGCGATCTCATCCAGCCCGATCGTCATCAGAAAGAAGCCGACGAATATGACCATCAGGATGATGATTGGCGGCAGCCACCACCACACCAACCCCCGCACCAGCGCCGCGTTGGTCGTCGCCTGGTTGATGATCAGCCCCAGAGAAGGCACGCGCGTCGGGCCCAGTCCCAGCACCTCCAGCCCGGTCGCACCCAGGATCGCCACCGATATGCCGCCGGTAAGGCTGGCCGCCAGCCACGGCAGCATGTTGGGCAGCATCTCCACGAACATGATCTCTAATGCCGGCGCCCCCGAAAGATGCGCCATCCGCACGTAGCTGCGCTCGCGCAGCGTAAGTATCTGTGAGCGCACCAGGCGCGTCGGTCCCGGCCAGGCAAACGCCGCCAGAATCAGCGCCATCGCCGTCGTGTCCGTCATCTGTACATAGGAGGCGATTACAACCAGCACCACCAGCGCCGGGATCGTTACCGCCGAGTCGCTCAGCGTGCGGATCACATGGTCCCACCATCCGCCAACGTAACCCGCCACCGAACCCAGCACCATGCCGATGCCCATGCCGATGATCGCCGCCAGGAACCCGACCTTGAGCGACGAAGGTGTGGCCAAAATCAACTGCGCCAGCATATCGCGCCCGTTGCTCTCGGTTCCCAGGGGATGTTCCGGCAGGCCCCCCTCCTGCCACACCGGCGGCTTGTTCAGCGGCCCCGCGCCCGTGTATGCCAGGTCTGTGTCCCAGAAAAGAGGCCCCAACAGGCCGAACAGAAGGATCAGCCCGACGATCGCAACGCCCAGCAGAAACTTGAAGTTCAGCCACGGGGAGTCCCATGTATTTAGCCCCCAGCCGCGCGCCGGGGTGGTTGTCTCATCAGCGGCTCGCTGTCCGACAGTCAACGGTCTGTTCTGTTTCCTGTTCTAGCGCATGTTCCTCTTGTAGGTTATGCGCGGGTCGATGAAGGGGTAGAGCAGGTCGAGCAGAAATACGCTCGTTGCCGTCACCAGGATAATCAGATTGGCGATCGCCTGTGTCACCGTATAGTCCTGCGAGATAATCGCCTGGTACAGGGTATACCCTGTACCAGGATAGGCGAAGATGAACTCAACCAGAATCGAACCGCTGATCAGCCCGCCCAGGCCCAGCGCCAGCGCCGTCAGCGCCGGCAGAATCGCATTGCGCACGCCGTATCGGAAGAAAATGCGCGACGGCGACAGCCCTTTTACCTGCGCCAGCAGGAAGTAGTCCTCGTTGTTGACGCTGATCATCAGCCCCCGCATGCCCAGCGCCCAGCCGCCCATCGAGGTCAGCACAATCGACACCACCGGCAGAATCGCGTGGGTCAGCACATTCTTGATGAATGGCAGGTTCCAACCCGGGTCCACTCGGCGCGAATAGGCCCCCGTTGCCGGCAGCCAGTCCAGTTCAAATGCCACCAGATAGATCAGCATGATGCCGAACATGAAGTAGGGGATCGCAGTAAAGGTCAAGCTGCTGGGCAGAATCAGCTGCAACCAGCGCGGCGTCCGCCGCCAGCCCATCAGCGAGCCGATGGTCACGCCAATCGAAAAGGAGAGAACGGTCGCCACGGTCAAGAGACCCAGCGACCACGGTAGTGCATCGCTGACCATGGTCCACGCTTCGGTTGGGAAGTGCGAAAGCGAATACCCGAAATTGAGCCGGAACACGTTGCCCCAATAGCGAAAATACTGAACGTGAATCGGGGCATCCAGCCCGAAACGGGCCTTCCAGCTCTCGATCAGCTTGTCGGCGTTCTCGATGTAACCCGCATCCAGCGAAAGGCGGCCAACCATCTCGCTCACCGGGTCCCCCGGCGCCAGACGCGGGATCACAAAGATCAACGTAGACCCCAACCAGATGGTCAGGAGATACATCAGAAAACGCTGCAGGACATACTCTTTCGTCAATCCACGCATAGAAAGAATCTCAACAGTCAGTGGCCAGCGGTCCTACTGACCACTGACCACTGACCACTGACTACTGCAGTTACTTGCTCGTCGATTCTATCTCCGGCAGAATACCCACGAAGCTCGGGCACCAGATAACCGGCCGCTGATAATAGTTGTCGATCGTCGGCCAGTTCGTCCAATAGGTGGTGTTGAAGGGCACCAGTTTCTTGGACTGGGCTGTCGGAATCGCCGGAATCTCGTCGTAGTAGATCTCCAGGGCGCGTGCCGTAAGCTCGAACAACAGCGGATCGTCCCAACCCAACTCGCTGATCTGGTCTACCAGCTCGGTGAACTCGGCATTGTGCCAGCGGAAGCGGTTGGAGTGAGGCAGCTGGTGGCGTTCGCCTTGCGGGGGTACCTCATCCGCGCGTAATGTGCGCAGCGTATTCCACGGCTCCACGATCGAGCCGCAGGTCTGCCAACCGCTCTGTGTCTCGTAGTTGCCCGTGTCCAGGTACTCTACCCAGGTGCCGCCAATCAGGTTCACCTTGACGGCATTGATGCCGAATCGCTGCAGCTGCTCGGCAAAGACGTCGGCCACGCGTTCCAGTTCGCTGATGCCTTCGTATACCTGGATCTCAAGGCTCAGTTCTTCGCCGTCCTTCTCCCAGTAATCACCCGACTTTTCATAACCTTTGGCGAGAAGGATCTCCTCGGCTGCGGCCACGTTGGGTTGGGTGAACTTGGCGATCGTCTCCGTCGGCACCAGGTCGGCAAACTTCTGCATCGAAGGGTAGAGCGGGAACGGATAGGGACCCATGATCGAGGTCCCCTCATAGGCGATGTCGATGATCTGCTGCCTGTCCATCACGTAGTTCAAGACCCAGCGCATATCCTTGTCGTTCCACGGCTCGATCGAGTTGTTGACCGTCAGGCTGCGCGCGCATGGATCGGGCCAGACAAACGGCATCTCATCCTGGAACGCAATCCAGTTGGGATTCTGCGCCACCAGTGCCTGGAAAGAGCCGAATGTGATGTCGTGCAGGCCGTCATAGTCATCCTCAATCGCCGTCGCCAGCCGGACCTCCTCGGTACCCGTATAGGACATAACCAGCTTCTTCGGCTCCGGCAGCTTCTTTAAGCCGATTTCGGCGGCCCACCAGTTATCGTTGCGAACCCAGATCGTCTCGTTCTCAGTGACCTTGGCCAGCTTGTAGGGGCCGGTACCCATCGGCAACCCCTTCTCCAGGTCGAAATTCTTGAAAGTGGCCGGGTCTTCCACGTCTTCCCAAATATGCTTCGGGACAAAATAGTCGACGCCGCAAATATTGTCGGAGAAACGCTCCAGCTTGAAGCGCACATTCGATTTCTTAAGGTTGTAGATAACCGTCAGGTCATCCACCTTCTCGACCGACTCGATCCATTCCTGGTAAGCGAAATGCTGGCCGAGCGCATCGTTGTTCATCTGCAGCTCGGTCGAAAAGATGATATCGTCGGCCGTGAATGGCGTGCCGTCTTGCCAGGTGATGCCCTCGCGCAACTTGAGCGTCCACACCGAATGGTCCTCGTTGGGCGTCAACGACTCGGCCAGCCAGTTCTCGATTTCGCCGCTGCCGTAGTTCAGCAGCGTCAGCACATCCGAAAACTCCGTATAGCCCCACCCGACCGCGCTGCCTCGCACGTAGGGGTTCCAGTTGTCACTCCCCTGTAGCGGGCTCGTCCGGTCCAGGATGACCGTCTCCTCGCGCGAGGCATTGAGATAGTCCTCCGTCGTGCCCATCTCCTCCGACTCGCTCTCCGCGGCCGGCGCCTCCGCGGCCGCCGGCGCCTCCGGAGCCCCACAAGCCGCCAACAAGATTGCAAATAACAGCAGGAATACCGTCAATCGATTAAGCAACTTCATGCTAAGCTCCTTGTCCGTACTGTGATATTAGGTTGGAGGTACTGACTTTGGAATCTGACAGTCCGTCTTCACAGAAGACAGGCAGAGTTGTGTGAAGAGTGGACAGGTGCAACTACTGATCACGACCGACTGGTGGCTGGGAACTGCGGTGAAAGACGCCCTCCTTGCAACAAGGAAGTCTTGCCACATACAACAGTTGAAGAAAAGGGCGCGTTGGGGAGGGGTAGCCAAGAACCGGAGGAGAGGAGGAGGAATGGGTCCCCGCTCCCCGCTCCTCTCCCCTCGCTGCTCAAACTTAGCTGGCCAGCGACAGCTCCGTCTTCGGATCGAAGATGTGCGCATTGGCCATATTGATCGCCAGCTCAATCTCGTCGCCCGTCGAAACCCGCACACGCGGGTCGACACGCGAGATGAACTGCTTGTCGTCCGGTGTCAGGCAGTAGAGGAAAATCTCATTGCCCATCAACTCGGTTACGTCGACCTGGGCCATCATGTCGGACTCCAGAATCTGCGGCGGCGCAAACTCTTTCGAGTGGATGTCCTCGGGCCGAATGCCGAAGATCACCTCATTGCCCAGATGCTCTCGCCACTCCGTCACCTTCTCTTCCGGCACGTCCAGCCGGAAACCGCCCGCATTGACCTCCATCTTGCCGTCGCTCTCGACCAGCGTGGCATCGAAGAAGTTCATGCTCGGGCTGCCGATGAAGCCGGCCACGAAGATGTTCGCAGGATGGTCGTACAGGTTCTGCGGCGAGTCCACCTGCTGCAGGACCCCGTCCTTCATCACCGCGATGCGGGAGGCCATCGTCATCGCCTCCACCTGGTCGTGCGTCACGTAGATAAAGGTCGTCGCCAGGCGCTGGTGCAGCTTCGAAATCTCTGCACGCGTCTGCACGCGCAGCTTGGCGTCCAGGTTCGACAGCGGCTCGTCAAAGAGGAACACCGCCGGCTCACGCACAATAGCGCGGCCGACCGCCACGCGCTGCCGCTGGCCACCCGAAAGCTGTTTCGGCTTGCGGTCAAGCAGATGCTCGATGCCCAGAATCCCGCCGGCCTCTTCCACACGCCTCTGGATCTCGTCCTTCGGCGTCTTGCGCAGCTTCAGACCGAACGCCATGTTGTCATAGACGCTCATGTGCGGGTACAGAGCGTAGCTCTGGAACACCATCGCGATGTCCCGGTCCTTCGGCGGCACGTCGTTGACAATGCGGTCGCCGATCAGGATCTGCCCCTCTGTGATCTCCTCCAGCCCCGCCAGAAGGCGCAGACTCGTCGTCTTGCCGCAGCCCGAAGGGCCGACAAAGACCAGGAACTCCTTGTCCTCGACGTGAATCGTCAAATCATTGACGGCCACGACGTCGCCGAAGCGCTTGTAGACATGTTCGTAGGTTACACTTGCCATTTTGTGCTTTGCTCCTTTGGTGAAGATTGGGCTCACTCACGACCTGGCATTGGACGCTTGTGAGCCTGGTTCACTCTCTTCCCTGCGGCAGAACTGTTCGGTCGCGCAAGCGGGGGCGAGCACAGACTCCATCCCACCTGGCGGGACTCGTTGCCAAAACCGTCCACAAAGAGGAAAGCGTGACAATGATGATTGCGCTATCCTGTAGCGCAGCAAAACAGCTTCAATACCAGTTCGGCACGGGATACGTACATCGAATAGCGGATAGGAGCTATCAGCGGCTTCCTCGCCGCATCGGCGGTCAGCAGCCGCAACTCGAAAGAATTACTCGGTGGACGGGCGCAGTATAGCACTCTCTCCAAGCGCAGGCAAATCACAGAATTCAGCCGGGTGCATCCCAAAAATGGGGTAGATATTCCTACACCTCTGACAGTAGCCAAACGCAGTCTCTGACCACTGACCACTGACTACTGACTA
>VYDA01000463.1 GCA_009843665.1 Caldilineaceae bacterium SB0675_bin_29
CACTGCGTCTCGCCCAAAGACGGTAAACAACGCCAGCCACCGCTGGCGCCGATTCACCGCCAGACTGTTCCCACCCCAAATCTGGGATGCGCCCCGGGTAAAATAGGGTCTTGACACGACCTTGAAGGCGTGCAATCCTATTGTTCTAGGCTGAGTCGAATGCGCATATCTGACGCCGCTTCAGGAGACAAAGACCGCAGACTATCAGAGAACGACCGTCGCATAGCCGCCTTCAAAGGCGAGAGGACGTCGCGCATTGCTATCCAGACCATCTAGTGCAACGCCAGTCTTTGACCGCTCGTTCCTGTTGGACGCACAACTTGAGTTTGTCGTGCTGGGCGACACTCACTTCATTCATGATCCGGAGGTATATGCCTCGGAAAATGACTCGCAGGATCCGCGTCTCACGCGGATGTGGCCGGCACGGGCCGAGTGGGCGCTGCGACTGGCCGCCGCTCTGGAAACTTCATTCGTCGTCCATCTGGGAGACTTGGCGCAAGACTATCCCGGGAAGCCAAGTTTCGTAAAGGCAAGGCAGGCAGCTCGGCAGCAATTGAGGCGCTGTGGACTGCAGCCCTACCACGTTCCGGGAAACATGGATATTGGCGACAAGCCCGACCCGACCATGCCAGCGGGGTGGGTAACGCCGAGTTCGCTGGCAGAATGGCATGACCAGTTTGGGCGCTCTTGGTACAGCTTTGACCGGCAGGGGATACACTGTGTATTCCTGAACTCCCAAATCATGAATGGGCCGCTCCCCGAGGCAGAAGAACAGAGACGATGGCTTGAATCCGATCTGAATGACCATACCGGGCAGCGTGTCTTCTTTTTCTTGCATATGCCGCCTTTCTTCGCAGGCGAGCATGAGCAGGGCTTGGGCTATTATGACAACCTCGACGAACCGGCGCGCGGCTGGCTGTTGGGGTTGTTACGTAAGCACAAGGTGGAGTTGCTGTTCTCGGGACATATGCACTTCGCGGCCTTCAACCGCGTGGACTCCACGCGCCTCCTTTCGGTGCCCTCCACGACCACCACGCGACCAGGATTCTATGAGGCCTTTTCCATCCTTCCTCCCGACCAAGGCAAGAATGACCTTGCCAAATTAGGTTTCTATCTTGTCCGAGTGCATAAGGACGGAGCTTGCGCACACTTGGTGCGCACAGAAGGTGAAACCGAGCCAGCTCCTGCTGAAGGACAGACCCGTCGCCTGGTTACTCGCATCTCCCGTGACCTCCCCAACTCGCCCATTGGGGTCTATCTGCGTCTCCCACTGACCCAAGCCGCTGATGGCGTAATTGCCTGGCCCGACTCGGTCCGCGATCAAGTGCGCAACGATTATCCGTTTCTCGCCTGTATGGAACTCGGTGCCCGTCACCTCCGGGCTCCCGCCTCCGACTTGGAAAACGAGCTGCAGCGCCAGCGCCTGGCCATGGCGCGGGACGAGGGTCTACAGGTCTCGTTCGTGTGGCTCTGGTCGGACAAACTCCGTCTCACTGAGGTTGTGCAGCGTTACCGGGATCAAATAGATGCGATTGAGGTGCAGATTCCAGGAACGCTGTGGCCAGAGGAGAGCTGCTTGAGGCAGATTATGCGCTGTCGTGACCAACTCGATATCCCAGTGACTCTTGCCCCCTTGTTGGCCCTGGAGCGTTCACCGGGAAAGTATCATCCCCGGGCGCGTGTCGGTTACCGCGCCGCGGAATTGGCAGAATTGAACCAGCATTTGCTCCAGCACGATACGCACGTAGATCGTGTGTTGTGCCATGTGGACTCTCACCTCCGTCCTTGGGTGGCGATGCAGGAGTTCATTCACAGGGATCCTCTGAGCCAGGTCGGTAATTTCGATTTTGTGGTTCAACTGCCGGGCCTTGACGAGAATGCCCAGGCGAACCGCGCTGCGGAGGCTGTTCTTGCCGCGGCCCTGCACAGTGGCTGTCGCCTCTTCCTCGACCCCCTCGTGGACTTGGACCGCACCGGTGACATCAACCACGGACTGTTGGATCGTTTATCCAACCCGAGGCCAGCGTTCCATATTGTTCGCTGCATGAACACGGTCTTGTTTGCCTCGGAGAAAGAATTCCGGCCAATGGCAGACAAAAGCCCGGAAACGCAGATCCTTGGGGTCGAAGGTCCGATGAGGCGCTTGTGGTTACTATTGCCGGACGCAGGTGAGACGATCAACTCTACAGCACTAGATGGTGTCACTGGCACGGGGCGCGAGACCCTATGCTTCGATCTGGTTGCGGGGACAAGTGAAGCCTTGCGGGAAAACCAGGAGGAGTTGCGTCAGCGGCTTTCTGCGCTTCGAAGCCCAACTCTCCTCATGCAGAAGACCAGCTCGTGAGAAAAAAAGCCCGCGTTGCGGTGAATGGGACAGGCAGTCAGCGTCGCCTCGCTTTACAGGTGAAAGGACCAGGTTCTCAATGACAATCAGACAACGAGAGGTCAAGAGAGACCGGCTCTATACAGAAGGCGATGCTGATCTGAAACATATCAAAGACAAATGCATAACGACGATCGGATACGGCAGTCAAGGACACGCGCAGGCGTTGAACCTGCGCGACTCGGGACTGAAAGTTATCGTCGGCAATCGAGAAGATCGATTTGCCGCAGAAGCTCGAGCTGACGGGTTCGATGTGATGCCGATCGTGCAAGCGGTGAAGCGTGCTGACGTGATCCTGTTCCTGATCCCTGACGAAGTGCAGGCTGCCGTTTACAGTGAGGTAGAGCCGTATCTCCGGGAAGGCCAGGTGCTTGACTTTGCCAGCGGTTACAGCGTGCATTTCGGGTTGATCAGACCGCTCCCATTTCTTGATGTGGTGCTAACCGTCCCCACCTGTCGAGGTACGGTACTCCGTGAGCGGATTCAGCGCGGCCAAGGAGTGTTTGGTCACTTCGGCGTTTATCAGGATTATTCCGGCAAGGCCCGCGACACTGCCATGGCCTTGGCCAAGGGAATGGGGCTGTTGAAATTCGGATGCACCGAATGCAGCTTCGGACAGGAGGTGGTGGTTAACCTGTTCGCTGAGTCCGCAGGACTGGGTGCGATTCCCCAATACCTTCTGACCGCTTACGAAGTACTGATCGAGGCCGGCTTCTCTGCTGAGGCCGCCTATGCGGAGACGTTCTATGAGCTTCAGTTCTTCGTTGAAAACCTGGTCAAGGAGCGCTTGGCGAACAGCCGCCAGGGTTCGTCCACTTCCACCTATCTGATTCTCAGCAAAACGAGCGAGGTGGTGGACGATCACGTGAGAGACAACATGCGTCGGATGCTTGGGCGTATCCAGAGCGGTGAACTGGTCCGCGAGTGGAACTTGGAGCATTTGGCGGGAGCGCCGTTGCTCCATCAACGCCAGCGGGCGCTGGCCGAGCATGAAATCAAGGATGTTGAGGACGTCTTCTTGGAACGAAAGAAGGCCACCGGATGGTGACAATTTGTCGTACCATGGGTACGACTATGATCATCATTCCTGTCAGCCTTGCATAGTATGGAGAGCAGACATGACGAAAGAGAATCCAGCCAGAAGAGATCGACTATATCTCGAAGAGGACGCGGATCTCAGCATCATTCAGAACAGACTGATCGCTTCGATTGGATACGGCAGCCAAGGTCACGCCCAGGCGCAGAACTTGCGCGACGCCGGCCTCCAGGTCATCGTCGGAAATCGGGAAGATCGCTACGCCGATACGGCCCGGTCCGACGGTTTCGAAGTCGTCCCGATTGCGCAAGCGGTGAAGCGGGCGGACATTCTTCTCATGCTGGTCCCGGATGAGTTGCAGATGTCGATCTACCATGCCGAGATCGAGCCACACCTGAGAGAAGGCCAAGTCTTGGATTTTGCCAGCGGCTATGCGATGCATTTCGGCCTGTTCACGCCGCCGGCGAACATCGATATTGTCCTGAGCGTACCCGCGTCGTTGGGAGAAGTGTTGCGCGAACGGTATGTGCGCGGCGAGGGCGTCTTTGGGCACTTTGGCGTGCATCAGGATTTCTCGGGCCAGGCACGCCAGATCGCGATGTCTTTGGCCAAAGGTATGGGCTTGCTGCGCTTCGGCAGCTGCGAATGCACCTTCGGAGAAGAGGTCGGCGTGAACCTGTTCGCCGAGACGGCCGGCCTGGGAGCGATCATGAAATATCTCCTGACCGCTTACGAGGTGCTGGTTGAGGCCGGCTACTCGGCCGAATCGGCCTACAGCGAAACCTTCTACGAACTGCAGTTTTTTGCCGAATACCTCTGCAAGTCGAAGCTCGGCGATACGCAGTTCGGTTCGTCGACCTCGACCTATCTGATTCTGCGTCGATCGGGTGAGGTTGTCGATGATCACGTGCGCCAGCAGATGCGCGCCATGCTGAAGCGTATTGAAAGCGGCGAGCTCGTACGCGATTGGAACCTGGAGCAGACAGCCGGATCTCCGGTTTTGCATCAGTTGAAGCGCGAGATCGCCGAACACCCGATCCGCGACGTGGAAGCGCTGTTTTTGGAGCGGAAGGAGAAGACGGGCTGGTGATGATCGACATCCACAGCCACATCTGGCAGCGGCATCATTGGTCGGAAATGGCGATAGCCGAAATCGAGATGTGCTACGGCAAGACCAACAAATGGCACTGTCCGCCCGAGGAGCACTGGGAACAGGTAGCGCAGAAGGTTGATCGCGCAGCAGTTTTTGCGATGAACATGAATGCCGCCGGGTTGGTGGTTCCGAACGAGTACGTCCATGACTACGTCAGCCGGCGCCCTGACAAACTGTTTGGCGTGGCCAGCGTGGACCCGAACGACCCTGCCTGCATCGAGCAACTGACGCATGCCATCAGGAACTTGGGCTTGCGCGCGCTCAAGTTGAGTGGCGCCTACCAGAATTTCAACCCGGCCGACACGCGTTACGACCCCCTCTACAGCAAGGCCCAGGAACTCGACATCCCCATCTTCTGGCACCAGAGTACCACAACATTCGCCGCCACGCCGTTGCGCTGGTCGAAGCCGATACTTCTTGACGAAGTAGCGCAACGATTTCCGAAGCTGCGGCAGATGATCTGCCATATCGGTCATCCATGGCACACCGATGCCGTGATGGTCATGCGCAAGCACAAGAACGTCTACGGGGACATGTCCGGTTTTGGCTTTCGTCGCCTGCGCTTCTACGAGGCATTGGCTACGGCGATAGAATACGATGTCGGGCACAAGATATTCTTCGGTTCGGATTATCCGTTCGCCAAAGTGGATGACAGTGTCCAGTACCTGTATGACGCGTCCGGCATGGCCAGCCGGGCCGGTCTTTCGCTGATCCCTGAAGCGTACATCGAAGACTTGCTCCAGCGTGACTCGCTCAAACTGCTGGGGATCGACTGACGGTGCCGATTTCAAAACAGAACACTACCGGTTCAGATTACGAGGGAGGGAGGAATTCATGGCTGAGCCGCCCAGCGGCAGGGTTGGAGACCGGCGGGCGCGTCTGGGCCTCGTGACCCCCGACGATTCAGTCAACAACAACGAGTGCTGGCAGTATTTGCCGGCCGGCGTTTCCCTGACTCAGAGCGCCGGTTAATGATGTGATTCGGTTGCCCGGCCTAGATGAAAATGTCCAAGCCCACCGCTTCGGATTTGAAGAAGGGACAACAACATAAATGGCAACCTATCAGTCCAGTGGCAAGACCCCGATCGATATCGGCTCACGATTAGAGTTGATGATCGATGACTATCTGATCGCTCGTCTGAGCGGTGGCGCGGTGCGGCGTCTCAATCGACCTACCCCACGCGAAGTGGTGCTGGTCACAGACATGCCCTGGGAGGGCAACACTTGCCTTTACTTTACGGTCTTCCAGGACGGACCCATCTACCGCATGTATTACCGCGGCAGCCACTATGTTACAACTGCAACGACTCAGAAAGTTCCTCACCCGGCCGTTGTCTGCTACGCCGAAAGCGCAGACGGCATCCATTGGACTAAGCCAAACCTTGGGCTGGTCGAATTCAACGGCTCGAAACAGAACAACATCATTCTTGACAGGCAGGAAAGTCGCTTCCCAGTCAGCGAGTTCGCACCCTTCAAAGACGCCAACCCGAATGCTGCCCCGGACGCAAAATACAAGGCTTGGACTGTCAGATACGACCCGCGCGGGCTTCACCCGTTGTCGTCACCCGATGGCATCCACTGGACTCCCATGAGCGACGGAGCCGTCATCACCCACGGTCTTTTCGATTCGCACAACCTGGCGTTCTGGGACACACTGCGCGGCGAATACCGCGACTACCACCGCAGTCTGTACCACGAAACAGGCGCGCAACCGTACTCCGCCAAAAGCGTATGCGGCCGCAGCGCAGACACCCCTCGCGGCTCGCGCTATGGACGCGACGTCCTCACCGCTACTTCACAGGATTTCATCCACTGGACCGACCCGGTGTACATCAATTACACCGAGGGACGAACCGACGAGCTTTACATCAACGGGATCATCCCTTACTTTCGTGCCCCGCACATTTTCCTGGGATTTCCGGCGCGCTACATTGACCGCGGCTGGTCGGATGCAATAGAAGATCTTCCCGAGTTGGCGCATCGCCGGCGTCGCGCCAACGCCAAGTCTGAAAACGACTCGAGTGAACGCCGTGGCAGCGCCCTGACCGACAGCATGTTTATGACCAGCCGAGATGGGCAGACCTTTAAACTCTGGCCGGAATCCTTCATTCGACCGGGGCTGAGGCCGCAGGACAACTGGGCGTACGGTGACAACTACCAAAACTGGGGCCTTGTCACCACCAAATCGGCGATTGACGGGGCGCCCGACGAGATCTCATTCTATCTGACCGAAGGCTACTGGCGGGGAGAGAGTCTCAACTTGCGACGCTACACGCTGCGCATCGACGGTTTTGTCTCCATACAGGCGCCGCTGAGCGGGGGCGAAGTCGTCACGAAAGCGCTCATCTTTGTCGGCCGGCAACTGATGCTCAACTTCTCCGCATCGGCCGCGGGCAGCATCCGCGTTGAGATTCTGCGCGATCAGATGGACGCACCCTTCGCAGGCTTTTCGCTCGACGACTGTGTCGAAGTGCTGGGGGACGATCTGGCGCGGGTGGTACGTTGGGCAGATGGACGAGACGTGAGCCGGCTGGCCGGTATACCGGTGCGCTTGCGCTTTGTACTCAAGGATGCCGATCTGTTTTCATTCCGCTTCAGCGAATAGGAAGAATACAGACGATCTCCCGACCAGACATCTTTTTTCCCATCAGCAGTCAATCGCGCCGGGATACTCTGGATCTTCCGAACGCCAGCCACGCCAATCTGATTCTTAACGTCCGTTGCAAGAGGGTGGATTACCATATGACAACTACGCATGCCATCTGGCAGAGGCCCTACCAAATCATCCGCACAGGGTGGAAGGAGTGACAGGGAAATGGCTGACATGACAGAAGAGAGATCACACGAAGAAATCTGCAGAGGTTACTTTCAGCTTGGAGAGTTGGAGATCCAGGTTGGTGAGACACAAACCATCATTCCGCAACAGAGAACGCACTGCGCCTGTGCATACCTGTTCAAACTCGTAGATGGTGAACTCGTGCTGGCTGCTTTTCCAGAGGAAACCGGCGGCTTCACCTCCAGACGCTCGAGAGATGGCGGACATACGTGGCGCGACGCGCCAGTCTGGCCTACATGGTGTGCATACCAGTTTCCCGATGGCGAGCTGATCCAGGTACATTCTCATTTCCTGACAGATACCGATCAGGAAGGTGTATATGAGACGGTTCTGGACCGCTCAATGGATAACGGGTATACCTACCAGAGAGAGACGGTGCAATTGATCGGTGTTCCCACACTCGCGCCGGAGATAAACAAGCCCGGCAGACCACGCTACGTGGACCACTCCATTGTGGCGCTGCGCGATGGCAGCCTGCTGGCTGGCGCGCTCGCTAAGTTTGCCAGCGATAGGCAGCCCAAGGAACGCTCTTTCGTGGTACGCTCTACCGATCGCGGCAGGACCTGGCACTATGTTTCAACGGTGGCATTTGACCTGACGCCAGGAGACACACGCCGGCTGGATGGCTTTGGCGAGCCCTCTCTGCAGACACTGCCCAATGGGGAGATACTTTGCTTCATGCGCAGCGGTGGTACGTCTGACGGAAAGTATTGGCCCTTGTACATGAGCCGGTCGAACGATGATGGCAAGACCTGGAGCCATGCCGACCCCATTGCGGACCGCGGCGTCTTCCCCACATCCTGCTTGATGTCCAACGGCGTGCTTGTCGTGAGCTATGGCCGGCCAGGCGATTGGCTCGCCTTCAGCTTGGACATGGGGCACACCTGGATCGGCCACTTCTGCCTGCGTCAGGGTCCACAGCATACCGATTGCTCGTTTTACGACGCGGTCGCGGAGGTTGCGCCGGACACATTGCTGGTCGCTTATGGCTGCACCGACCCCAATGATAGCTGGCAGGCTGAGCTCCTCGGCACTTTCATCACGGTTAAGCGTTCGTGACGCGCCTTCTCGTTGCCGGGCCTGATTTGGGTGTGTCCCAGGATAGGGGCGAGTTACTCTGACAATTGCGGTAACGACGAAGCCAAGGCCTGTTCACGATTCAAGGTGAGGCATAAGAGGAGGCTTCTCTCGCCTCGTTCAGTGACGCCTGCGGGCGCGTACGCCCTCCGGCCCGCGAAGGCGTGCCTCCGCACCCTTCCCCGCTAGGGCGGCTCAGGGCTGGCGTCGCCGCTGCGCCGGCGCAGCCAGGGGC
>VYDA01000176.1 GCA_009843665.1 Caldilineaceae bacterium SB0675_bin_29
AAAATACATAGATTGCAAACCAAACTCAGCTACTGTAGAATACCGGCCATCCTCGCACAGTATCTACCATCAACATCCCGAGAGGAGAACACTGTGAACGCCAAGCCCTTGAAAAGACGAGAATTCCTGCAACTGACCGCCGGCGCCATCGGCGGGGCTACCCTTCTCGCCGCCTGTCAACCGGTCGCGTCCCCGGCCGCTTCCGATGACGGTGCAGCCGCCGAAGGCATCCAGCTCGAATACCTGGGCTACGAACCCGACGAAGTACACGGCGAGGCATTCGACAAGTTCAAAGACGTCATGCCCGACGTCGACCTTCTTATCAGCCCCACCATCGGCTCCTGGCCGGATATGCTGGCTAAGATCAACGCCCGCATCGCCGCCGGCGATCCCCCCGACATCGCCATCGTGGCCACCTACGGGCCGCCCAGAATCTGGAGCAAAAAGGGCATTCTCGTCGATCTGCATCCGTATCTCGACGCAGACTCCGACTACGACGACGACCCCGTCGCGCCCGCTCTGCTCCAGCTCTACACTGTCGAAGGTAAGCTCTTCGGCCTGCCCAAGGACTATGTAACCCACGCCGTAATCTACAACAAGGGCCTCTTCGATGAAGCCGGCGTTGCCTACCCCGAAGACGGCTGGACCTGGGCCGATTGCCTCGAAATGGGCCAGAAACTGACCTCCGGCGAAGGCCAGGACAAGGTCTTCGGCTGGATGACGCAGACCGGGCCCTGGGCCAACGAGCACTGGATGTGGGCCAATGAGGGCAAAGGCTACTTCGACCGTTGGAACGGGGACCTCACCACCCCCACCGCCAACGACCCGAAGAATATCGAAGCAATCGAATGGCTCGTGGATACCATCCTGACCCACGAGATTTCACCCTCGCCCGAACAGCTGTCCACCGAGGGCGCAAGCTCGCGTCAGCTTACAGGCCGTATCGCCATGTGGGCCAGCCACACCATCGATACCGTCGCCCTGCTCCAGAATACCGACAAGATCGACTGGCATGTCGTGCGCAACCCCCGCGCTTTCGAGGGCGGCCCCACGACAACCATGATGTGGACCTCCGGCTTCGGCATCGTCGCCGACACCGACCATCCCGACGCCGCCTTTGCCTTCCTCAAGCATATGTCGATCGGCGAAGGCGCCCTCGTGTTGGGCAGAACCGGCTTCTCCATCCCGGCCGGCCGCCCCGAAGGATTCGTAACCGATGAGATGGTTGCCCGCGGCGGCGAAGTCTTTGTCGATGCCTGCTTCAACTCCGACCTGGCCGCCAACGACTCGCTCGGCGTCAACCACGGTGAACTGCTCGGCACCGCCGTCATCCCCAACCTCCAGGCCGCTTTCCTTGGGCAGATGACCGCCGCCGAAGCGCTCAACGAAATTCAGGTGGTGATGGAAGACATCCTCGCCGACGCTACTGAGGAGCAGTACTAAAGGTTTGATGTCCGCTTGGGATCAGTAGCGGACAGACAGATAAAATCGATCCGGGAGTCTCCCAAGCCTGCGATACACCTGAAGCCGCACAGTAGGCGGCGGCGAATCCAGGTGTATCGCAGGACAGACTATGGCTCAGTCACAGGTTCTGACCCGCCTCGTAGCCAAGACGAAAACGCGTGAAATCCGCTGGCACCGCTATGAGGGCTACCTCTTTGTCGCGCCTCTCCTCATCGGCATCGTTGCCTTTATCTTCCTCCCCATCGCCGCATCCCTCTACATGAGCTTCCATACTTGGGATATGGTCAGTCCGCCCGAACTGGTTGGACTCAAAAATTACGCCCGCCTGGTAAGCCGCGACCGTATCTTCTGGAAGGTCCTCGGCAATACCTTCAAATACGCCGGTTGGATCATCGTGCCCTCCGTGACCTTCCCGCTCATTCTGGCCGCACTGCTCGACCGGCCAATCAGACTGCGCTACCTCTACCGGCTCGCCTTCTTCCTGCCGCTTGTCACTTCGGTTGTTGCCGTCGGCCTCATGTTCCGATGGCTGTATGACGGCGAATTCGGTCTCATCAACTACACCCTCTCCTGGGTCCGTATTGACGGGCCCAACTGGCTCAGCGATGTGTTTTGGGCCATGCCCGCCGTTGCCATGGTCACCGTCTGGCAGGGGCTCGGCTACAACATGGTCCTCTATCTGGCCGGACTGCAAGGCATCCCCGATCATCTGTATGAAGCCGCCACCATCGACGGCGCCGGCCCGTTCAGCCGCTTCTTCCAAATCACCATCCCGCTGCTCACGCCCACCATGTTCTTCATTCTCGTCATGAGCGTGATCGGCACCTTCCAGACCTTTGGCCTCATCTATGTTATGACCCAGGGCGGACCGATCAATTCGACCAACGTCTACATCTATTACCTCTGGCAGATGGCCTTTGGCAGCTCCAAGATGGGATATGCTTCGGCCATGGCCTGGATCCTGGCCATGGTCATCTTTACAATTACGATGATCCAGGTGCGCCTGGCCAGGCTGTGGGTACACTATTGAGAAACCAGCGCTGATTGCGGCCTGAGCCGGCCGCAGGGAGTTGGCGAACGCCGAAAAAGGGGATACCCGTGCAAAGAGTTTCATCCATGCGCGCGGCACGCGTTGAGCGTGTGGCCAGTCTCAAACAACAAGAGCTCCTGGCCAACATCGTTACCCACATTCTGCTGATTGTGCTGGGTCTGGCCGCCCTGGCTCCCTTCTGGTGGATGATCTCAACCTCGTTCAAGACAGAATTCGAGGCTTTCCAGATCCCCCCGACCTGGCTCCCGCTTGAGCCTACTTTGGAAGCCTACGGCGACCTCTTCCTCGACCAGCTCTTTGGGATATTCCTCTATAACAGTGTCAAGATCGCTGTTCTGAGCGTCGGCGGGCAGCTCATTACATCCTCGCTCGCCGCCTTTGCCTTCGCCCGGCTCGACTTTCCCGGCAAAAACGTCCTCTTCATCATCGTCCTGTCAACCATGATGGTGCCCTACGCCGTCACTGTCATCCCGCTCTACATCGTCATGCACCGCGTCGGCTGGGTCAA
The DNA here is from genome assembly GCA_009843665.1 of Caldilineaceae bacterium SB0675_bin_29. Taxonomy (GTDB): domain Bacteria; phylum Chloroflexota; class Anaerolineae; order Caldilineales; family Caldilineaceae; genus Bin5. Next base: position 3,024 of record VYDA01000176.1, read on the forward strand.
CACCCATCTGCCTCTGATCGTGCCCGCCATGCTCAGCTCCGCCTACGGCACCTTCCTGCTCCGCCAGTTCATGTTTTCGCTGCCCATCGAACTGGAAGACGCCGCCCGCATCGACGGCTGCAGCTCCTTCGGCATCTACCGCCGCATCGCCCTGCCCCTGATGAAACCCGCCCTGGCCACCCTCGGCGTTTTCTCCTTCATGGCCTCCTGGAACAACTTCTTCGGCCCGTTCATCTTCCTCGACCGCAAGTATCTCTTTACCGTCCAGCTCGGCGTCGCCCTCGTACAGCGCCAGTGGTACACCAGCTGGCCCCGCCTGATGGCTGGCTCCGTCGTCGTCACGCTGCCCGTGCTCCTCGTCTTCCTCCTCTTGCAGCGCTACTTCGTCCGCGGCATCTCCCTGCCCGGCATCAAAGGCTAGCGAATCCGGCACCAGTCAACCATCACCAGTCAACCATCACCACTCAACCATCACCCCTTCGCAAACCTGAATAGGGTGAGCGCAACCGTTTCTGGCAACTAACCACTGACCACTGATCACTGCCGTTGGGCGGTCGGGCCTTCGGCCCTCCCTTGTGCGGGGGGAGTCCCCCCGCAACGCCCCCCTTCGCTAGTACCACCATCATGGACAATTGGAACGGTCTGGCTGGCGAACAGTGCCGACGCCCCGCGCCGTCTCTGACCACGAACCACTGCAGTTCGGCGGCCCTTGTGTCTGCTATTGTGCCCCCAATCAGAGAACGCCAATGTAGGGGCAGGCCTTGTGCCTGCCCTGGTTCCCCCCAATCGATGGACAGCACTTCGCACCAATTTGGGGAGTTCCGGTCAGTTGTGAAGGAAGGGGTATTGCTTCTGCTTAGAGGGACATTTCCCAGCCGAGTACGTTGGTCGCAGCCCCCGTACCGGCCTCGATGACAAAGCCCAGCCGGCCACTCGGCGCATGGGGTAACGTATAGCCCTGGATCAACTCGTCGTCGACGTAGATCTCCGCGAACTCGTTGCGCAACAGCAGCCGCCAGCGCTGAGTCCGTCCCGGTGTGAAAGGGAGCGGCTTCGCGTCCTCCGGCTGGAAGGCGTAGCCGTCTCCGGTGGGTGATGTATAAGGGCCTGTCGTCAGACGACTGTCGCTCTGGGCCACAAACATGCTGCCGGCGCCGATGGGGCCGCCTTCGATGAAGAAGCCAACGCCGCCGAGAGGACCGCTTAACTCCTGAAAGTTCAATTCCGCTTCGAGGATGACCCCGCGCGCCACGTCGAACTTCACCGGAAGTATCGCCAGCCCGCCGGCCGCAGCCGCTAGCTGCAGGCTTCCCCCCTCGACCTGACAGTCACCGGAGCGCAGACCGTAGAGCTCGCATCCCTCCAGCCCAACCGGCAACGGACGCCCCTTCAGCGCTTCGTTGCCGGGCCACCAGCGCAGGCTCAGAATGCCCGCGGCGTCGCGGTGGACCGTCTTCAGCGGCGAAAAATAGGATTCGCCGCCCTTCTGGCGCGGCACCGTGTGGTGGTTGAGCAGCAACTCCTCGCCGCAGCGATAGAAGCGTGCAAAGTAGTTCAGCCGCTTGGGGCTGTTGCCCAGCAGTAGCCGCTGGCCGGGGTTGAGCCGGTACGGCCCGGTCTGCGACTCGGACGAGAGAACGTACATCCCGCATTCGCCCGCCAGCAGCTCCGACAGGTGTCGCGAACCCAGCGCATGTGACTTGCCGACCCCCAGCAGCATGTAGTACCGGTCGCCGATCTTCTCCACCGCGCCCACCTCGATCCGTTCGCCCCATAGCCCGGTCTCGATCACAGGCGGCGCGGCCCGAAAGTGGCGGCCGTCATCGGATACAACACAGCCGGCCGTCCCACACAGCCCGGGCGGCCCATCCTTGGCCACCGCAGTAAGGAAGCCAGTATAGCCCGGCCCGTCCTCCCGCGGCAGGACCCAGATGCAGTCCCAGCGCTGGCTTGTGAACGTAGGGGCCTCCGCATACCAGCGCGGGTCCGACCGGCACACATACTCCTCGTCGGGCAGCCGCCGCCACTGCAGCAGATCGTCCGATTCGGCGAAAAAGATCTCCTGCACCCCGCCGCGCTCCTCCGAAAAATTGAGCATGAACCCGTCGCCGGCGCGCCAGACCATGCCCGTGCCCAGCCAGTTGGCGTCCTTGGCCTTGTGAATGATCGGCCCCCGGTCGGCAAAGTGGACACCGTCATCCGAAGTGGCGACGCTCATGCCGTCATAGGGGCCGCCGGCGCGCATACGGTGAAGATAAAAGAGATAGTGCCTGCCCTCGTGGTAGTACAGCCAGGTATCCCATAGACGGGCTGCGATCTCTGGTTTGAAAATCATGCTTTTTTTCTCTCTCTGTGCAAATTCACTGAGTAGGTCCACGGCAGTATCCGACTGCATGAGTCCATGATAGCGCAGGCAAGCGCGTCCGCACAGCCACTCCGTTCGCGCCCTGATTAAGTCGCACACCCGGCCGCGCGATAGTTCTTTGACCTCAACTCACATTATGTTACTATTTTGCTCCAATAGTCTTTTTTGCCCCGAAACATACATTCAATCCACTTCAATCGAACCAAGGAGTAACAGACGATGGGAAAGAACGCATTGGTCAACAAGCGGCTGTCACGTCGCGCATTCCTGCAAACTGCCGCAGCGACTGCCGGCGTCATGGTGACCGCGGCCTGCGCCGCGCCCGCACCCGCCGGTGACACGATGGCCAGCGGCGACGACGGCGGCATGGAGACCGTCGAGCTGCGCCTTGCCTACTGGGGCTTCCAGGTAGAGAAGCAGGGCGTCCTGCAGGAGGCCTTCCAGGAGGCCTACCCCAACATCAAGCTGCAGGAGGACATCACCTCCTGGTCCAACTACTGGCAGAAGATGCTGGCCTCCACGGCTGCGGGCGATTCACCCGACATCATGCACCACTCGCCCTACTATCACGTGCGCTTCGCGCACAACGGGGTTACGATCCCGCTGGATCCCTTCGTCGAGCGTGATGGCGTCGACCTTAACGATTTCTACGAGGGCGCGATCACACAAGGCCGCTGGCAACCCGGCCAGATCCGGTGCGGGTCCGGCGACCTGCACGCTTTCCCCACCGTCTGGCACTCAGGCACGATGTGGTTCTGGAACAAGAACTGGTTCGCCGAAAAGGGCATCCCCGACCCGGACGAAAGCTGGACCTGGGATACGATCGTCGAGGCCGGCAAAGAGTTCACCGTCATCAACGACGACGGCTCAGCCGAGTCCTACGGCATGGACACACCCGTAGACGGCAATGCCCGTATGAATTTCTGGATCTTCCAGGCCGGCGGCGCCTTCTATGACGAAGATTACAACGGCTGTCTTATCAAAGAAGACGCGCCGATGGAGGCCTTCCAGTGGATGGTCGACCTGATCAACGAGCATGAAGTCGCCATGCCGCCCGAGGCCAACCTCCAGTTCAACCCATTTGAAACCGGCCGCGTCGCTTTCGCCGTCATGGGTGACTGGATGATCCCCTCCTTCTCCGAGATCGAGGACTTCGAGTGGGACGTCTTCACGCCTCCCTCGCATCCTGTAACGGGCAAGAACACGATCGACGCCTACCAGAACGGTATCTCGATCACCAGCTCAGCCCCGCACCCGGATGAGTCGTGGGAATACATCAAATGGCTGACGATGGGCGATGGCGCCGTCATGTACGCCGAGACCATCTTCCCCTTCCCCGCCCACATTCCGACCGCGGAAGGCCTGATCTACGTGCAGGATCGCACCGATCCGCCGACACAGCTGTGGATCCTCAACCAGCTCTTGAAAGACGCAACGCCCGTCTTCAACGGCCCGGCCGAAGGTGAGATCGCCGGTATTGCCAGGGAGGAGCAGGAAGCGGCCATGCTGCAGGTCAAGACGGTGCAAGAGGCGACCGACGATCTTGAGTCGCGTGTCAACGCCGTCCTCGAACGCTCCCGCGAAGAGCTGCTCGGATAGCGAACAGCGAGGAGTGAGTGGAGTGAAAAAAGGAGAGAGAAAAGAGAGGGGCTGACTCCTCTTTTCTCTCTCCTCGCAGTCTGGAGAGAGTCGTATGAGCGCCGCAACAACACCTGCGCGCGGTGGTTTGCGCGGATTCCTGGGGAGCAACCGGGGCCGGGAGGCGATCGAAGCCTATATTCTCATTCTACCCACCATCCTCGGGCTGATCGTCTTTACCGCCAGCCCCGTGCTGGCCTCGCTCTATTACAGCTTTACCCGCTGGAACCTGCTGAGCACGCCCAAGTGGCAGGCCTTCGACAACTATATCGAACTCCTGACCGAAGATCCGCTCTTCTGGATCACGATCAAGAATACGGGCTACTACGTATTGGGGACCGTCCCCACAGGAACCGTTCTCGCCCTCCTGCTGGCGATCGCGCTCAACCAGAAGATCCGGTTCGTGGCCGTATTTCGCACGATCTACTTCCTGCCCGTCGTCTCCTCGGTGGTCGCCATTTCGGTGCTCTGGCTCTGGCTCTACCAGTCAGACTTCGGCCTTGTCAATGAGTTGCTGCGCTTACTGGGTTTCCGCGGCATCCGCTGGCTGAGCAGCGTCACCTGGGCGATGCCGGCCATCATCATCATGAGCATCTGGCACGGCCTCGGCTACAACATCGTCATCTTCATTGCCGGCCTGCAAGGCATTCCCCAGGACTATTACGAAGCCGCCACCGTCGACGGCGCCAACGCCTGGCATAAATTCATCAACATCACCATCCCGCTGCTCTCACCCGTCACCTTTTTCGTCCTCACCCTGTCCGTGATCAACTCCTTCCAGGTCTTCGCACAGGCCTATGTGATGACCAGGGGCGGGCCGGTCAACGCCACCAAGACGATCGTCTACTATCTTTTCCAACAGGGGTTTGAGAACTTCCACATGGGGTATGCCTCCGCCCTGGCCTATGTACTCTTCGTTATCATCGTCAGCCTGACGCTGTTCCAGTTCTGGTTCCAGAGACGCTGGGTCCATTACGAACTCTGAGGTAGAACCACCATGAGCGCACAAGACGCAACCCCCATCGGTGAGGCCCGCACCACGGCGATACCCGGCGCCTCTGCTGCCGCATCCGAAGGCCTGACCTCCTACAGAGTCCTTCACATCACGTGGCGCGTGCTGCTCTATGCCGTTCTCACCCTCGTAGGCGCCACGATGCTTCTTCCCCTGCTGTGGATGATCTCCACCTCGCTCAAGGAGCCGGGCGAAGTACTGCTGCTGCCGCCGAAGTGGATCTCGATTCCGCCGCAGTGGGGGAACTACCCCAGGCTTTTCGACGTGCTGCCCTTCGATCTCTTCTTGATCAACAGCATCAAGATCGCGGTGTTTGCCACGGTCGGCGCCCTCTTGAGCTGCTCGATGGCCGCCTTCGCCTTCGCGCGCATGCGCTTCCCGGGCAAAAACGTTATCTTCGCCATCATCCTCGCCACGATCATGATCCCCTTCCACGTCACCCTCATTCCCCTCTTCAAGCTCTATCGCGACATCGGCTGGCTCAGCACACACCTGCCGCTTACCGTGCCGTTCTTCTTTGGCACCGCCTTTGGCATCTTCCTCATGCGCCAGTTCTATCTCACCATCCCCCAGGAGATGGTGGAGGCGGCGCGCATCGACGGCTGCAGTTTTATTCAGATCTACTACCGTATTTTCCTGCCCCTCTCCAAACCGGGCCTGGCCACGTTGGGCA
>VYDA01000021.1 GCA_009843665.1 Caldilineaceae bacterium SB0675_bin_29
GTCTTGAATCACACCAACGGCGGTGAAGAGCGTGCCAACACAAGACGAGAGTGTAAACGAGAGTGCCATCAGCCTGTTCAGCAACTACGCATTGGAAGGGTCCATCTTCGACGAGATGTTCCAGGAGAACGGGCGGCCGAGGCTATCGTACGAGAAGCTGCTACAGAGCATTCTTGAACTACAGGCCAGCGAACTGACCCAGCGCCAACAGGCCGCCGATCTCACCTTCCTGAACCGAGGCATTACCTTCACCGTCTACGGTGAAGACTCCACCATAGAGCGCATTTTCCCCTACGATATTCTGCCACGAATAATCAGCGATGAGGAGTGGAAAACAATTGAACGCGGCTTAAGCCAGCGCATTCACGCCATCAACCTCTTTCTGCGCGACGCCTATCACGAAGGTCGCATTTTGCAGGAAGGGAAGATCCCTTTCGACCTGATTTACAGTTGCGCAAACTATCAGCGAGAAATGCGCGGCGTCAAAGTCGCCAATGATGTCTACACCTCGATAGTGGGCACCGACCTTGTTCGCCTTCCAAGCGGCGAATTCGCGGTGCTGGAAGACAATCTTCGTGTCCCCAGCGGTGTCTCCTACATGCTGGCCAATCGTGAGGTCATGACTCAGGTTTTCCCTGGCATGTTCGGGGGCTACGGAATCAAACCGATTGGTCACTACGGCCAGGCCTTGCTGGAGCAGTTACAAACGCTTACACCCAAAGGGCGTGATGCGACGATTGTTCTGCTAACACCAGGGATCTTCAATTCCGCCTACTTTGAACATACCTTTCTTGCCCGGGTCTTGGGAATCGAACTCGTGGAAGGGGCCGACCTGCTCATCCATGACGGCTTCGTGTACATGCGAACGACCAGCGGGTTGCAGCGCGTGGACGTGATATACCGCCGCATCGACGACGAGTTCATCGATCCGCTTCATTTCGAGCCTGACTCTGTCCTGGGCGTTCCCGGTCTGTTCAATGCCTACCGCGCCGGAAACATTACACTTGCCAACGCAATCGGCACTGGGATCGCGGATGATAAGGCTGTTTATGCCTTCGTGCCTGAGATGATCCGCTACTATCTGGGCGAAGAGCCAATCCTTCAGAACATCGAGACCTATCTTTGCATGAAAGACGACGAGCGAGCCTATGTTCTCGAAAACCTCGATAAGCTGGTCGTTAAGGCCGTTGGCGAGTCCGGCGGGTACGGCATGCTAATTGGCCCCCACAGCACAGCCAAAGAACGCGAAAGCTTTCGCCAGCAGATTCAGGAAAATCCCCGCAACTACATTGCTCAGCCAACATTGAGTCTGTCCCGCGCCCCTTGTTACATAGACGGCAACGTTGTCTCACGCCACGTTGACCTGCGGCCGTTCATACTTTACGGGGGTGAGCAGGAGAATACGGTCATTGTGCCAGGTGGACTTACGCGCGTAGCCCTGCGGGAAGGATCGCTTGTCGTCAACTCTTCCCAAGGCGGGGGCAGCAAGGACACGTGGGTCTTGCAGGAGAATTGACTCCAATATAGGAAGTGCGCCAATGCTTTCCAGATCTGCAGACAGTATGTACTGGATCGGACGGTACATGGAGCGGGCGGAAAACACCATCCGCCTGCTTAGGGTCCGCCTGAACTTTATGGTCGGCCAGGTAGCTCAGCATGGCAACGATCGGGGATGGCAGCAGTTTTTCTCTGCGCTTCGCCAACCCCCTCCCATAATGAAGAATGGAGTGGTGGACAGCGAGGCGGCTCTGAGAATGGCCCACGATCTTACGTTTGACGCCGCTAACCAGACATCGATATCGGGATGTATCAATCTGGCCAGGTCCAATGCGCGTACAGTGCGTTCCCAACTCAGTAGCCAACTTTGGGAACACATGAACCGGCTCTATCTGCGGCTACACGCCTGGCAAGGGCACCAGAACTGGCACGATGAACGCGACAACTTCTTCAGGGAGCTGGAAAGCAGCGTCTCCCTTTTCCAGGGACTGGCGCTGTCATCGCTTTTGCACGATGAGGGCTGGCTTTTCATCCAGATCGGAGGACACCTGGAACGGATACTTTCCGTCTGTTATCTCTTGCAGGCACACTTCCATTACTTTGGGGTACATGGGGGAGAAGAATTGGAGACGGTCGATCCTCTCAATGGAATCGGCGTTCTTCGTGCCTGCAACTCCTTCGAATCATACTGCAGGGTATATGATCCAAGGCCTGAGACTCGCCAGGTAACGTCGTTCCTCTTGCTGAATCCATACCTCCCAAACTCGGTCAGATTCAATGTCGACCAGCTGGCTGCTCTTTTGAGGCAGGTGGCTGGCGCAACTGAAACTCGTCGAGGCGGTGACCTGAATCGGATTTCAGGCAAGCTAAAGGCCAACCTGGAGTACAGCCAGATAGAGGATGTAGCCAAAATCGGGGCGCAAGCTTATATCTCTGACGTCATGGGCAGTTGCAATCAGATCCACGATGCGCTTTATGACGCCTATTTCAACTATACAATCGAAGAGGAATTCTCTTAAAGTTCCACCAAAGTATCAGCATATGAAATACTACACAATTCACCACCATACACGGTATCGCTACGAATCCGACGTCCGGGAAAGTACGATGGAAGTGCGAATGCAGCCTCGCACCGACCGCCAGCAGCGATGCCTGAACTTCCGGTTGGAAGTGTGGCCCCATGCTCAGGTGCTGGCGACGAGCGACTGCATGCAGAATGCGATTCACTATTTTGATATTCCCAGGAGCCACTCCGAGTTACTACTTCGCGCCCAGACACTGGTCATGGTTCAGGAGTCCGAGCCATTGCCGGAGAGCCTGGATGCTACAGAGTGGAATGAGTTGGAAGAGATCGCTGCGAGCGGCCAGCACTGGGACTGGCTTACACCTAGTAGCTTTGCGCGCCCGACTTCTATGTTGTCAGACTTCGCGGAGGAGATCGGTTTCGGCCAGGATCGGGATCCTCTGACTGCTATTTCAAAACTGAATGAAAGGATTCACAGCGCCATAGAGTATACGCCGATGAGTACGGCCGTAGACTCGCCTATCGACACAGCTCTGGAAAAGCGTAGCGGTGTCTGCCAGGACTATAGTCATATCATGATCGCCCTGCTGCGTAGGGCAACCATCCCAGCACGGTATATCAGCGGCTATGTCTACCTGGATCCCGAGAAGAAAAGGGAAAAGGACATCTCAGGTGCATCACACGCCTGGGTAGAGGCTTTCCTTCCCGCGACCGGTTGGATTGGGTTTGACCCAACCAACAATACACTCGTCAGTGACAAACACATCCGCATCGCAGTTGGCCGGGACTATGCAGATGTGCCGCCGACCAGGGGGACTTACAAGGGAAATGCCCGGAGCGAACTAACCGTGGGCGTTCACATTTCCGAAACAGAGGATGAGGATATCCCTCACGATCTGCTCGACAACGGCCACATCACGACCAGAGAGTTTGTGGAAGCAGAAAGCAGTACGCGATTGCGCCTCGAGCAGGAACAACAACAGCAGCAGTAGCATTCGAATCGCAGACGTAGAGAAGGGCCGGCTCAACGCTGAAGAGCCGACCCTGCCTGGCTGGGGCTTTCTATTCGTTCGAGACCGGCGGACTATTTTGCCAGGTGTCTACTCTACTGGATCACTGATTTCGGGGTTGGGATGAGACGCTGAACCTTGATTGTTTCGCGGTTGAGCATTTCAGGAATGTTTGGCGCAATTTCGTTCACCCAGCCGTCGGACTGGTAAACCGCCTCGTAAAGGGCTTCCCTGTCCGCTTCATCCTTAAAGCGACGCAACCAGACGTAGCAGGTCTCGTCTTCCTCGTCAATGAACGACCCGGCAACGACCATTCCTTTCGACACTTGAAATGGAATGATCACATTCTCCATGTAGTCGACCCAAGCGTCGCGCTTTCCTGGGTGACATTCGTAGATCCTGTACTCATACAACATTGACCCTTCTCCTCATTGCTTGGATTTCGGCTCTCTCAGTCGGCCGCGACTTGCTCCGGTTGGGACCCGGTCAGTAGCCGCATCGGTCTGTCCCCTTCGACTTCATAGCGGGCAAATGTTGGTAGATGCTTCACATTTGCCGCAAACATCTCATTCACCATCTCTCTGATTTCGGCCATCGACAACACTGCCGTGGTTAGGGGATCGTGCAGAATCGCTTGAAAAATCTTACGGGGGTCGCCCTCAATGATCCCCTCTACTGATAGCTCTTCAATCTGTGCGCTCAGGCCAGTCAGCATGGCAACGGACGCCGGTAGCGGCCCAACCTGCACGCTTTCCAGTCCCTTTTTGCTTGCCCAAACCGGAATCTCGACGCAAGCTTCCACCGGCAAATTGTCCACCAAAGGCGTAGCCCCCTCTCCATTGGGCATATTGCCGTTGAACTGGAATGGTTCCCCTCCTTCAAGCGCGTTAATGATATAGGCTGCGTACTCATATCCACGCGTCAGGTTCAGCGGAGCCGTGTCGTCAAGCCAGGCGCGAATCTGCTCTTCCCAGTCATCTTCCCGGGCCGAATAGTGTCTCAGAACGTAGGCGTATTCGCCTGGATTCCAGCCTGTGCCGTGCGTGCAGTACTTTTCGATCAGGTCCGGGCGCTTGCGGAACCAGGGGTTGTACTCCGAGTGATGGCCGCTGGACTCGGTCGGGTAGTAGTCAAGGTGCAGGAACATCTCGTTACGCACCTGCTCTTCGTTGTACACCTCGGGTCTCTCTGTAATGGCTTTACGGATCAAAGGATAGGCGTCCTCGCCGTTCCACTCATATTTCAGATACCAGGCCATATGGTTGATGCCGGCACAGGTGTAAGTGATTTCGTTGGGCGGTGCTCCAATCCAGCGGGCAAGCATGGTTGCCGTGCCCTGTACGCTGTGGCAAAGGCCCGTGGCGACGATGCTGGTCTCCTTCTGAATTGCCCGGCAGTTGATAACCATTGGATTGGTATAGTTGAGCATCACCGCATCGGGGCAGAGACGCTCCATATCACGGGAAATGTCGACCATTACAGGCGTAGTGCGCATGGCCCGAAATATGCCGGAAGGGCCGCGCGTATCGCCGATGTTAGTGTCGATTCCGTACTGCTTGGGGATCTCGATGTCTGAGCGCCAGACATCGGTCTGGCCGACAAGGATGGTAACGATTACATAGTCGGCGCCCTCCAAGGCCTCTTCCCTGCTGAGCGTAGTCTCCACCGCGGCAGGATAATTCCCCTCGCGCACGATGCGGCGCACGGCCTGCTCGATATAACCAAGCTTTCGGGGATCGATATCCATCAAACAGATGGTTGCATCCTCAAGAAGCGGGAACGTAAGCACATCCTTGACAAGCTTCCGCGTAAATCCAAAGCTGCCAGCACCTATGAACGTGACCTTTGTCAATTGATTTCCTCCTCTTGAGAGCTTTCCAGTTGTAAGCAGCACGCCCGACCAGGGGTGGCGTTATTGCGGCGGTTTGCGCCTGAAAGCAGCACGCTGACGGCCTGCCAATCGGTCAACCCGATTTATCACAGGATCATAGCACTGCGGCCTTCAAATTCCCAACGTCCAGGCTCTCATACCCGTAGAATTCGGCCAAAAAACGGTACTGGTGAACGACGTGCGCGCAGAGCGTTGATTATCCCCACTATCCACGCCACCACCGTTGCCAGGTAGACGGCAACAACGAGAGCAAAGACATAGGCTGCGACAACGCCACCAAATGGCACAAGGGAAATGATCCATGAGAATAGGATCCAAACGGCAGGAGCCAAGATCAGTGCCGCTACAATCGACAGGGACTGTATGGCGTGATATCGCGAAAAGGCGTCGTCTTTGCGTAGAAGCAGTATGTAGGCAGGGCCCAGCACCGGCAGCAGATAAGCCAGCAGGGCGGCATCGACGTTTAGCCCTCGTCTTTCGGTTTCGCTCTCGGTCATTCCCCTTCTCCGATTCCCTGCAGGGTCAGCTCGCGGGCGAAATGACAGCTGGCAAAGTGGCCCGGTTCAATCTCCTCCAGGTGCGGCTCCTCTTGCGTACACTGTTCCTGTGCGTAAAGGCAACGGGGATGGAACACGCATCCTGACGGCGGATTGGCAGGACTGGGTATATCGCCTTCGAGGATGATCCGATTCAGCTTAATCTCAGGGTCTGCGGGAGGAATTGCCGAAACCAGTGCCTCAGTATAGGGGTGAAGCGGCCGTCTGAGGAGCCGTTGAGAATCGGCAATTTCCACCAGCCGACCAACGTACATGACTGCAATCCGGTCACACATGTGTTCAACCACAGAGAGGTCATGGGCGATGAACAGATAGGTCAGCCCCAACTCATCTTTCAACTCCTGGAGGAGATTCAGCACCTGGGCCTGTATCGACACATCCAGAGCCGAGACCGGCTCGTCGGCGATGATCAGCCGCGGCCTGAGTGCCAAAGTCCGCGCCAGGCCAATCCGCTGCCGCTGGCCTCCGGAAAACTCATGGGGATATCGACGCATGTAGTTCGGGTCCAGCCCGACCGCGGTCATCAGGTCAGAAACGCGGCTCTCCAGCGCGCGTCCGGACGCTTCTTTGTGAATAATGAGCGGTTCACCAATAAGATCTTTCACCGTCAGTCGCGGATTCAGCGAGCTGAACGGATCCTGGAAGATCATACGCATTTCTTTGCGCAGCGGCTTCATTTCCGCCTGCTCGATGTTTGCGATATCGATGCGCTCGCCTTCGGCCGAGGTGTACCAGATTTCGCCAGCGGTGGGATCGTAAAGCCTGAGCACGCTCCGCCCGACGGTAGTCTTGCCGGAGCCGCTCTCTCCGACGAGCCCCAACGCTTCGTTGCGGTTGATTGCGAAGCTGACGCCGTCAACGGCCTTGACATGCCCGACGATTCGTTGCAAGAAGCCCTTGCGAATTGGAAACCACTGTTTCAGACCGTTAACTTCAAGCAGAGTTTCTTCCATTTGTCCTCAGTGCTCTAGCGGTCGTCGTCGGGCACAACGGCAACCTGGAAATCCTCCGATGCCAGGAGGATATCAGGATCGGTCCAACCCTTCCACTCCTGCAGCTGCTGGAATGCCCTGCGATAGATGAGCCGCACTTCAATGTCGATCCTATCTGCACCCTCGGAACCATCACCCTCCGGCATGGCAAAGCGGAAACTGCCCCTTCTCGAAGACAGCGCCGGAATACGAGTGTCTTCCACCAACTCAACCATGCGCCAGTGCGAAAAAGTAGGTTCTTCGCCAGTCAATGTATCGCGAAGAATCCTGGCATACGCCTGGCCGGCAAGTCCCGCCACGTCGCCCGCCCAGTCCGGCAGCATTTCACCTTCTGTCGGGGCCAGCTCGCTCCCGCCGGAGTCGGCGGCCCGCACCACCAGGAGCACCTGGCGCAGCGGAGACCCTGTGGGATAGTGATGGCCAGCTCCCGTATTGCTTACTACAGTGTTTACTACGACCTCTGCGCCGTTGATCTCGGCCGTTGCCTCCAAAGAGATTGCGCCTCGCAGGAAGAGTTCGTCGTTAGCACCGGGCATCTGATGCAAATGGATCTGGTCCAGTTCCCGGAACAGTCCTCCCTTTTCCGGGTAGACGAAATAGCTGCGCTGCGACCGTTCGGCCAGCTTGCCCAAGCCCGCCGGCAACGTGCGACCGCTGGCTTTCTCCAGCCAGGCAGCAGTCTGGACGAGGCTTTCCATGCTGGAAGTCAGGCGCGGCGCCTCGGGCATATGACAGTTCTGGCAGGTTTGGCCGGTGTCTGGGTCACTGTAGGGGCTCTCGAGCCACTCCCCATAGGAATTGTAGATTTCGGTCTCGTCGTTGACACCGAAGTGACATGCAGCGCAGAAAGCGCTCTCGCGGTGCAACTGGTTGAAGCTGTCCTTCGGACGGGCAACGTCGTCTACCGTCCCCATCAAAAGGTCCTCTCCCGTCTTAGGCCTGTAGAGGGTCAGAGAAAGTATGCCGGGCATCAGTGGATCCGGCAGCACCGTGTCGGTATAGAAGTTAACGGCGCCGATCTTATGGCAGAAATCACATGAGATCCCTTCGGCAGCCACACCTACGGCTTCATTCGGGCTAACACCGTCGGGCAGTTCGTCGCTGGCGTCGCTTGTCTCCTGCATATGGCAACCGTTCCAACCGCAAGTGTTGTCGGCGTCCAGCTTTGAGGCCATCGGGGTGTGGCAGGCGGCGCAGTTTCCGTCCCGTTTGGGGAAGTCCACTTTGAAGCCTGGGCCATAGTACGGGTCGTCCGGGTCGCGGGTGCGGGGCAGGCCCGTGTCGTAGTTGCTGTTGCGGCTGCGGTTGCCTTCGACGTCTGTTCCGTTGTACATCGTCAGAAAGCGGACGTTGACAGCCGACTGGCTGTGGGCATCACGCAGCCACTCATCATAGGAAGGGTGGCACTCTCCACAGTTGTTGGATGGCTCCCAGTCGTAGACAGCGTTATCGACCCGGTTATGGGGATGCAACTCGATGCCAATGTCATCGTCTCCGCCGCTGGCTTCGGTCCAACCAAAAATGTACCCCTCTGCCCAAGCCACCAGGGTCACGCCTTCGGCAGTTGGTACGCCTTCGATTGTAAACCCGCCGTCCTCAGCCGTATAGGTATGTTTTGCGGTGGTCTGAACTCTGACCAGCGCGCCGGCGACCGGCCCATCGGTGTCG
>VYDA01000136.1 GCA_009843665.1 Caldilineaceae bacterium SB0675_bin_29
GGCGACCTGATGCTCAGCGCGACCGAGGAAGGATTGTGGGTAGACTATTTCTTCCTCAACCCCGTCACCGGCAACCAGGAGCTCAAGCATTCCTGGGTGGTCAGGCATGATGGGCTGCTGTTCGGCTCCGGCTGGTATCAGGTCCTGCCTGCCCTGGCTACGGCAGTGACCAAGGCGCAACCGGCCGAATATACCGTCGCCTTCGTCGATCGTGCGCTCCGGTACTACAAGGCGTATGGCCGCGAAGAGGCGGTCGCCTATTACAATACGTCGGCAAGCGTGGACGGGGCGTGGTATGTTTACATCTTCGACGAGAATGATCTGTTAATCGCCCACGCCAACCCGGATCTACTGGGTATGGACCTGAAGGAGGAGTTGGGCCTGGACTCCACCGGCTATCACTTCGGCACCGACATGCTGCAAGCCACGGAAGAGGGGTTGTGGGTACACTACGTCTTCGTCAATCCTGCCACCGGCGAGGAGGAGACCAAGCACTCCTGGACAGTGCGCCACGATGGACTGCTAATCGGCTCCGGCTGGTATGAATAGACTTTCGATGCGTGCCCTCTGGGCGCGGTGATAAGGCAAAACAACAGGGGCGCTCGACCGGGTGCCCCTGTTGTTCTCTGGCGCCGCATACGAGCAGTGACGCACGTAATGGTCATGTTCAGGCAGCCTGTTAACCTGGCGGCGCCCAAACACGAAAACTGTGTTCCGGACAACGACCTGCCGTCTCCAAACCTGAACATCTACAGGTTCTGAACAACCTGATTCAGACAGCAGTTGGCCACCTGTTGGGGCAACGTTCAGGTGCTTTTTTCAGGTTTGACGTAGCACTTTTGTAATGTTATACTCTCACGGATTTTACAGTCGATCGTTTTCCACAGATGTTTTTTGACGGCATCCCCATTTTGAAATAGGTGTTTCAATGCGCTACCACCTTAATATTCGGGCGCAAGGATTCATCTACGTAAAAGGGGAAAAGGTGTCTACATCTGTGGTGTTGAGGGCAAAACGCCCAAAGGAGATCAGGAATTAGCAGAAACACAACACGAATCAACCACCGGATTCGTACGCGTGAGGTGCGGGTCATTGACGAAGTTGGCACGCAACTCGGCATCATGGATGTGCAGGCCGCTCTGCAGGCCGCCGAGGAAAAAGATCTGGATCTTGTAGAAGTTGCACCCAATGCCAATCCGCCGGTCTGCCGGTTTATGGATTACGGCAAATACCTCTATGAGAGACAGAAACGGGAGCGGGAATCGCGCAAGGCCCAGAAACAGATCGAGATCAAGGAAGTACGCTTGCGACCCAAAACAGGCGAACACGATATTCAGGTTGTTCTCAACAAAACGAGAAAGTTCCTGAAGGATGGCGCCAAAGTGCGGGTACGCATCCGCTTCCGCGGCCGGGAAATCGTCCACCGCGACATTGCCCTCGATCTGATGAAACGGGTGACGGAAGAGTTGGCGGAAGAAGCGGTCGTCGAATCCCGCCCGGGTTTTGAAGGCCGCAGCATGGTGATGCTTCTCGCCCCTGCCGCCTAGCACGAATCTTACAGCCGCCTTTTGCTGCCGACCGCCAGATTTTGGGCCTGGCGGTCGGCTGTGCTAACATCTAGGCTTGCACGACGCCCTCTGCCGCGCTTGTGCGGAGGGGTGTTACCTTGTTCAATGCGCCCCCGACCTAAGGGGGCGCGATTTTCGTTCACTTACTGCATACCGGTGTGCAGTCTCAATGTGTCCCTGGGTTTGTAAGGGGCGCGGGAACAGCCGAGAAGACCTATGCCAAAGATGAAGAGCCATAAGGGCGCGCAAAAGCGCTTCCGTGTGACGAAGAATGGCAAGTTGCTGCGCCGCAAACAGGGCGGCAACCACCTGCGCCGCAAAAAGCGCAAGGTCAGCGACTATCGCCACAAGATTACAAGCCCGAACAAAGGCCAGGCCAGAGCGACCAAAAAGTTGGTCTCCTAGGCCCGTCTCGACGGGGTCGGTAACCTGACAAAACCCAAGACGCTTTCGCATCCGGCCCGATCATAGTTTTCATCGCCTGTGCATTCATGCAGGCGGCACAGATCCAGCGGGGCCCTGCTCCCAGGCATCGCAACCGTTAGATACAAGGATTCAACCAATGGCACGTTCCAGACCAAAGGTCTATGCGCACAGGCGCCATAAAAAGGTTCTCAAGTTTACCAAGGGCCAGTTTGGCAGCCGGTCCAAGCTCTTCAAGCGCGCCAATGAGGCGATGATCAGATCACTGGCCTTCGCCTATCGCGACCGCCGCACCCGCAAACGCGATTTCCGCCGGCTGTGGATTACCCGTATCAATGCCGCGGCCCGGATCAATGGCATCAACTACAGCCACCTGATCTACGGGCTCAAGAAGGCCGATGTCCAGGTGGACCGCAAAGTACTGGCCGATATCGCCGCAAATGACGCAGAAGGTTTCAGCGCCCTGGCTGAACTGGCCAAAAGCCACGTGAACTGATCCATTGCGCTGCCGTTTCACCGATTGAACGCATTACCGCAACGGCCGCCCGGCCGTCCCACAACGCAGAGTGCAGATTGCAGAGACAAACGTCTCTGCTTTTTTGTCCGCTCTGTCCGGCGTCGGCATCCGATGCGCCCCGGTCCCCCGTGTCGGTGCCCTGACTCTCCTCGGAGAGCCTGCGTTCCAGATTGCCGATGAAAGAGATCACCAGCGCCAGCAATCCACAGGTCAAACTGGCGGCCAGGCTGCACCGCCGCCGCCACCGCCAAGCCCACGGCCTCTGCCTGCTGGAAGGGACGCGCCTCGTGCAGGACGCCCTGACCATCGGCGCAGCCTTCCACAACTGCTTCATCACCGCAGCCGCTAGAGAAGCGCAGCCGGATCTTACAGCGCAGCTCCAGCAGGCCTGTTCGCTCTACCTGGTACCCCCCGCCATTCTCGACAAGATCAGCGAGACCGTATCGCCGCAGAACATCGCGGCCGTGGTCCCCATACCGGACCTGCCCCTGCCTTCCGCCGCTGCGCTCTCCCTCATCCTCGACGGCGTGCAGGATCCAGGCAACGCCGGCACCCTCCTGCGCACGGCCGCCGCCGCCGGCGCCGACCAGGTCCTCTTCGCGCCCGGCTGCGTCGACCCGTTCAACGGCAAAGTCCTGCGCGCGGCCATGGGCGCGCACTTCCGCGTCCCAATTCGCGTCCTGGAGAACTGGGAAGCGGTCACGGACGCCCTGCCCACCGGCCAGCCCTTCTATCTGGCGAGCGCGGAGGGCAGCATCCTCTACGATGAAGTCGACTGGAGTCAACCGTCGGCGCTGGTGCTCGGCAGCGAGGCGCACGGGGCGAGTTCACAGATGCGGAGACGGGCGGCAACCGTAGCGGTTCCCATGGCCGCCGCCACCGAATCTCTAAACGTTGCCGCCGCCGGCGCCGTCATTCTCTTCGAGGCCGCGCGGCAGCGCAGGAACACACGGTAGGGGTGCCCCTGGCATCCACATTCAAGTGCGTTTTCCCTTGGCGCAGAGAACAGTGCTTTGACAACCGTTTTGCCGCGGGATACACTAATTTTCTACTGTGTCTCTCTTCTTCGAGGCGCACGGGGGAATGTATGGATCTGACAAGCTTGCTCGGGTATATTCTGGTCGGCCTGCTCTTCGGTTGGGTAAGCTCGACCCTGGTTGAATGGGTCTGGTATCGGGGACGGCGCCGCCGTATCGATCTGTCCGCGATGTCATCCGCCGCGAGAGGTACGCAGCCGCTGCCAGAAGGACCGGCCGCGCAAACCTTTGGCGCGCCACCGGGGCCGGCAGCCGCTGCGACCGCGCAGACGGGCCGCCGCGGCCGCAGAGATGCCCAGCCAGGGCCACCCGTTGCACAGGACCTTTCGAACCGGCCGGACAACCTCACCGCCGTCTACGGCATAGGCGGGCTCTACGAACTGCGCCTCTACCAGGTCGGCATCTTTACCTGGGACCAGCTCTCCCGCGTCGACGCCGAATCGCTTCAACAGATCACCAGGGCCCTGCCGGGCAGCGACACCCGCGCCTGGACCGAGCAGGCCCGCGAGCTGGCCCAGGCGAACAACCGCATCGGCGCGGTCTACGACGGACCGCTGCCCGAAGACCTGACCCGCATCGCCGGCGTCGATCAGGTGTTCGAGGACGAGCTCTACGCCGCCGGCATCTTTACATACCGCCAGTTGGCCGAGCGCACGCCCGACGAGCTGGCCCGCATCATCCCCGCCCACCTCGCAGGCGAAGAGCTCGACTTCGTCAGTTGGATCGTCCAGGCCGATTCTCTGCGCGACGAATACTACACCGATGAGCCGCCGATCCTTTAGCCTGGACCGTGGCTGTTGAATCTGCAGCCGCCTCGTTTTTACGGGGTCAGATTTTGCCCTCATCTACCCCGTAGGCTAGAATTGAGGGCCGTTGTCGCGGGTCCCTAGCTCAATTGGTAGAGCAACGGCCTTTTAAGCCGTGGGTTCTGGGTTCGAGTCCCAGGGGGCTCATTGAGGAGAGTGAATAATGCGCCTATGACCGCATCAGGCGCACGCGATGCAGAGCGCCTATGCTCTGCATTTTTCATTTCCAGGAACGATAGACGGTGCCGTGTTAGACGCAGTTCCTGAATCCGGTTCCGACTCGCTAACTACCCGGTCTGCCTACTCTCGCCAGGCCGCTCTGCCACTCTCTGCCCTTCCGCCCCGCATAGAGCATGTAGTAGGCGTCCCCGGCCTCAAAGACCTGCGGCGTCAGAATACCGTCGCAGTCCCATGCCCCGCGCGCCGCGGCGGGCGTGAAGATCGGGTTGTGCGGGTTCGCCTCAAAGCTGCGGAAGTCCCGCGTGCGCACATGCCCGATCTGCCACACCTCGCTTTCGTCCGCCCGCCCGCCGTACAGGATGTGGAAGTAGCGCGGCCCCTTGAAGATCTCCGCCTCGCGCACGCCGCCGCTGTCCCATGCCAGGCCGCTGCCCGTGAATATCGGATTGGCCGCGTCCTTGGTGACGGCCGCAGGGTCGCTGGTCGGCGCGGTCGCGTGGCAGATGACCGGCGGCCCCTCCGACTCGCCCGTGTAGATGATGTGGATCGTGTCGCCGTCAACTGCCATGGAAGGGTGCGACGAGCCCGCGCTCTCGTACGCCGTGTCCGCCGCAATCACCGGCGTTTGGCGCACGCGCGTCCACGCGCCGAAATCCCCGTCGCCCACCAATAGCCCCGTCTGTTTGGGCGGCTTGAGCCGCCGGCCGAGATAGTAGACATAAAACCTGTCGTCAGCCGGATTGAGGAAGGGGAAAGGGTACTCGGTGGTGAAATCGTCGAACCCGGCATCCGAGGGCACCAGGACGGGATTCCTCGGGTCGTGGGTAACGGCCGCAGGGTCGCTCGCCGGCGCCGTGCTGTGCATCAGCACCCAGAAGTTGTCCTTCCTGCGCCTGCCCCACAGGTAGTGGACCGTCTCGCCCACAACGATCGCATGCGCGGCCGCAGCCCACTCCGGCGGCTCACAGAAAAAGACCGGGTTGCCCTCCCCGATACGTTCGAAACTCGCAAACAGGTCGAACGGAATCTCATCATGCGCTGATCTGCTCATACTGTCTCCTGAATATGAAACGCGGCGTAAGTGGATCCCTCTTGATACCAGGACTCTTCGCCCGCGTTACGAAATACGGAAAAAAGCCGGTCTACCATATTGACCGCACAATAGTAACTGTCGCGTACGCGGAAATGCACTAAAAACTAAAAACTGACTACTAAAAACTACTACCCAAAACCCAGCCCACCAGGTTGCTGAACAGCCGCTCCGCCACCGGATCTTTACCCAGGTTTTCAACGAGCCGGTGCGTACACAGGATGTAACTGCCTTCACCGTGCGCGATCTGCGTCAGGTCGGCGCCGTGGAAGGCAGCGGTCACGCCGGTGTAGTTCTGCTTGTGCTTCAGGCCGGCGTGCCAGTCATAGGTGACGTTGCCGCTGATCCAGTCCGTCTCCGGCGTCACGATCGACCAGCGCGATACCACGTCGCGGTACTCCTGCCCCATCAGGCAGGCCGACGGCAGACCGTCGTAGACCGGATGCTCGCGCACAACGTGGCTGCACGGCGTCCACAGCCCCTTGCCGCTGTAATAGGTGACCGTGAATGGCAGGAGAAGATCCTTTGAAAGGAATTTCTCCATGCGAAATTTGGTTCCCAGGGCGTCCTCCGGCGGCATGCCCAGGAAAACGGCCGTCCCGCCGCCGCCGACCCACTGCGCCAGTTCGGCGAAGACCGGCTGCCCTTCTCCGCCCCAACCATTCAGATTCACCAGCGTCCGTTGACTGCGCGGCGTCTCCCCCGAAAACGGCGTCGAACGCAGGTCAGAGCCGGCCAGGTACGCGCCCAGCGCGCCGTCGAGATCGATCAGCGCAACCTCCTGCCCGGGAAGCGCCGATCCCGCCTGCTCCAGCACATAGAAGCTGGAGCAGTTACGCGCAACCGTCTCAGCGCCGGCGCCAAACGCGACCTCGACCAGGCAGCGCCCCGCCAACCCGTCGGTGGCGACACCGTACTCGCCCAGATCGACAATGCCCGCCGGCAGCGTGGTCTCTTCGCTGTGGTCCAGCACGCGCTGCCCGTCGCTGGCCGTGACCTGAAGCGAGAGCGTCCCCGCCCCAGCCTCCTCGTCATTGACCGATGTCAGCAGGATCTGCACACCCTGCCCCGCGTAAACGTTCTGCCGGCTCGGACGAACTGCGATATAGCGGTCGGCAAAGGTCTCCTGGATCGCATAATAGGCGCGCTTGGGGTTGCGGAAATTGTCGATCAGACCTGCGCCCACGATCCAGTCGCCGTCGTTGAGCGAGTGGATGCCAATACCGGCGATGTCGCCGTTGATGCGACAGGCCTCAGCCATCAGCTTGTTGCCGGTGTAGTGGACCTCCTGGCAGGCGAGCATGAAGTCGTGAAACGTCGGGAAGACCTCCTCCAGCCCCGTCCGTTCATAGACCGCCAGGTAGGAGTCGTGCAGGCGTTCGTGGATGCGGTAGTCCGGCGTGATGGGGTTGCCCTCGCGGCGGTACCGTGCCATGTTGGCTTCCAGGTCGGGGATGCTGCCGTAGCCCAGTTCGGAGATGTTGGTCAGCAGGCCGGGCTCGATATGGCTGCGTGTATGCCGGCCCAGACTCGTGCGCCCCATCGCCGCCAGCTCTTCTTCAGTCTTGCCCAGCAGCATCAGGTTGTCGTAGTTCTCCTGCGCGAACGGCGTGCCCGGGTAGTCGTGGACGTCGTTGATCAGCGTCGGCTCATACGAACCGGGCAGATAGACGCTGCACAGACCGGCAAAGCCGCCGGCCTCGTCGATGATCAGCCGTGTGGGATCCAGCTCGCGCGCTTTCAGAGAAGTCGTGTGCCGCAGCCGTTTCAGCCCGTCCCGCAGGATCTCGTTGAACATCTCCCAGATGACGATCGAAGGATGGTTGCGGTCGCGCAGCACCATCTCCGACACCTCGTTCTCGATCCGCTGCCGCGTGTAGGGTGTAATCTGCGGCCAGTTGTCCATACACTCGACCGGCAGCGCGCCCACGTACAGCACGCCCATCTCATCCGCCATATCGTAGACCACCGGCGGCTGCGGCTTGCGCCAGGGCCGCACCATGTTGATGTTGCCCTCTTTGATCAGCCTGAACTCCTTCCGGAGCAGCTCCAGATCCCGCGGATAGGCCAGCGAATGGGGGTAGAAGGCCTCGTTGAAGGTAGTCTTCAGGACGATCTTCTTGCCATTCAGATAGAAGCTCTTGCCCTCGGCGGTGAACTCGCGAAAACCAAACCGCGTCTCCACCAGATCCGAAAGTCCATCCGCCAGCTGCACGCCGGTCGTCGCCAGGTAGAGGAAGGGATCGTCCAGCTGCCACAGCCTGTGGCCGGCCACGTTCAGATCCAGCGCCACCTCGCTTCTGCCCGGCCGCAGGTCGTGTTCTTCACTGACCCAGCCTGCGGGCCCGCCGTCTGCCCAGGACGTGATCGTACACTGAATTTCGGCTCTCTGTGTCTTGAGGCTGGTATTGCGCAGCGCCAGCTCCACCCGCACATCGCCCGAGCTGACATCGCCCGTCACAAATGCGCTCTCGATGTAGACGGCATCCGTGGCGATCAGCGAAACCGGCTGCCAGATCCCACCCGCAATGGCGCCGCGCCAGTGCGGCATATCGTCCCGCCCCAGCCCGTCGATCACGACGTCACGGGTGATCAACGGCGTGATCACCCGCACCGCCATGAAGTTCTCCGCGCCGGCATCCAGGAGATCACCGACCTCCAGCTCGAAGCCGGTATAGCCGCCTTCATGCGCGCCCGCCGCCTCACCGTTGACCCACACCTCCGCCCGGTAGTTGACCGCCTCGAACCGGACCCGGACCGTCCTGCCCTCCCACTCCGCCGGCAGATGGAAGCTCCTGCCGTACCACGCAACGCCCTCTAAGTCCTGCCTGAACTCCTCCAGGCAGGCGGGAACCGAAACCTCCGCGATGGCGTGGTAGCTGTGAAACCGTTCGCGATG
>VYDA01000300.1 GCA_009843665.1 Caldilineaceae bacterium SB0675_bin_29
ATTCAGGGTATCAGTGAACTGATTACCGTGCCCGGTCTGATCAACCTGGACTTCGCCGACGTGCGTTCCATCATGCTTGACGGCGGCGCCGCCCTGATGTCCATCGGCCGCGCCAGCGGTGAAAACCGCGCCCAGGAGGCCGCCCAGCAGGCGATTCACAGTTCGTTGCTGGACGTGTCGATCGAGGGCGCCCAGGGCATTCTCTTCAATGTCAAGGGCGGCGACGACCTGAGCCTGTTCGAGGTGAATGAGGCCGCTGAAATGATCCGGGCCAACGCCCATCCCGAAGCGAATATCATCTTCGGCGCCGTCATCGACGAAAGTAAGAAGGACGAGCTCCACATGACCGTCATCGCCACCGGCTTTGACAAGGGCCGCCGTCCCGAACAGCCGCCCGCTTCAACCCGGCAGCCTGCCACGGGCAGCCTCCGGCAAACAGGTACATCTCAACCTCAGCCGAGCCAGCCCGCCCAGCCGCAGCAGCCGCAGCAGCCGAAGCCCAAGGAGCCAATCGACTTCCCCGTCCGCTCCTTCGACCGCGAAGACCTCGACATCCCGGCATTTCTGCGCCGCGCTAAGAACAACAACGGCCAGTAGCGCCCCATAGCAAAGAATACTTACAAAAGGATATTCAGAGAGCCCGGCGATGCCGCGGCTCTCTTTTTTAGTCTCGCGCGCGGGTAAAACCGTGCGGTCGAACTGCCCCGGCCGGCCCCCTCTTCAGGCCCCCATTCGCTGCAGCAGGGCCGCGTTTATCAGTACGCGAAATAACTTCTGTCTACCGGGGATTCCTTTTGCGCGTTGGCCCCGAATGTGTTATATCTTTGCTGACGTCCCGAAATAGGCACACAGGCAACTCTTGTACTACATATTGTGCTTCCCGGGGTTATGTGATACAGTATGTAGATTGTTCCCCGAACGAAAAACGGACCTGCAAAGTTGTCGAAGGGCGCCGAACCGAACCCGTCTGAACCGGATCCAAGAAGGGGAATCGCGCTCCCAAAACCAGTTGCGCCGCCTGATCGGGAGACGGATAATGCAGTGTCCCCATTGTGGACATGGCAAACACCAGGTAATCGATACCCGCGATAGAGGAGAGACGGTCCGCCGACGCCGTCAGTGCCTGGATTGCGCGCAGCGCTTCACTACCTATGAGCATGTTGCGCCCAGTCTGCTCGTCTCCAAGCGGGACGGCCACCGGGAACCGTTCGACTCCCAGAAGCTGCTTGCCGGCATTCGTATCGCCTCGGTCAAACGGCCCGTCAGCAGCGAGCGCATGCAGGGTATCGTCAAAAACGTCGAGGATCGAATCCAGCGCTTAGGTCGCGCAGAGGTCACAAGCGAAATGATCGGCAACCTCGTGCTGGATCAACTGGCAGATGTCGATCAGGTGGCCTATATCCGATTCGCCAGCGTCTACCTCGATTTCAACGATCTGAGTGAAATCCGGTCCGAAGTCGACCGGCTGATGGGACGCAGCGAACTGGATGGTGACGCCTATGGACGGTCATAAGCGCAAAACCGACCGGCAGCAGAGATCGCAATTGACCTCTTAGACCTTTTGTTCTATTATTGAACTTACTGCTGCTTCCTGTCGTCCTACTGTTCACTAGCACGAATTTATTTCCGCTTATCATTTTTTCTCAAGGAGTATCCCCATGTCCGCCCTCGAATCCACCGTCACCTCCAAAGCCGCCAAAACACAGGAGGCTTTTACGACCTTCGAAGTCGTAAAGGGCGAGAAGCAAAGAGTTTCCGGGCCGGCGTACGTGGACGACAGGGCAATCCAGCTGAGCGAAAACAGCTTGAAAGTCCTGGAGCGCCGCTATCTGCGTCGGGATATCGATGGAAAGCTCCTGGAAACGCCCGCCGGCATGTTCTACCGCGTCGCCAGACACATTGCCGGAGTGGAAGAGGAGCACGATGGCGATGTTGATGCAACCACCAAGATCTTCTACGACCTCCTCACCGATCTGCGCTTCTTTCCCAACAGCCCCACTTTCACAGGCGCGGGCACGCCCCTGGGCCAACTGGCCGCCTGCTTCGTGCTGCCCATCGAAGACGATATGGGCCGCGCCAGCGACGGCATCTTCAGCACCCTGCGGGTCGCAGCACTCATCCAGCAGACCGGCGGCGGCAACGGCTTCAGCTTCAGCCGCCTGCGTCCGCAAAAGGATATCGTCCACACATCGGCAGGCCGCGCAACCGGCCCGGTCGGCTTCCTGCGCGTCTATGATCAGGCCTTCGGCGAAATCGCCCAGGGCGGGACCCGCCGCGGCGCCAATATGGGCGTCCTGCGCGTCGACCACCCTGACATCGAGGAGTTCATCCGCTGTAAAGCCGAAGAGGGCGCAATCACCAACTTCAACATCTCCGTCGCCATCACCGATGAGTTCATGCAGGCTGTGAAGGATGACGGCGATTTCGACCTGCGCAACCCCCGCGACGGCTCCGTATCCAGGACCGTCAGGGCGCGCGACCTGTTCGCCACCATCATCAAGTACGCCCACCATAACGGCGAGCCCGGCGCTCTCTTTATCGACGCCGCCAACCGCAGCAACCCCGTCCCCCACCTCTATGATCTGGAGGCAACCAATCCGTGCGGCGAACAGTGGCTCGGGCCGTATGAGAACTGCTGCCTGGGTTCGATCAACCTCAGCACGCACGTCACAACCGATAGCGCTGGCGCCACCGCGGTGGACTGGGACGGCCTGCGCAAGACCGTACGCGAAAGCACCCACTTCCTCGACAACGTGGTCAGCGCCAACACCTACCTGCCTGCAGTGCCGGTCGTGAAGGAGGCTGCCCTCAAGGCGCGTCGCATTGGGCTCGGCATCATGGGCCTCGGCGACCTGATGTACAAGTTGGGCATTCGCTATGGCAGCGAAGAGGGTCAGGAGTTCGCCGCCCAGGTCATGGAGTTCGTGCGCTTCCACTGCATGCAGATGAGCATCGATCTGGCCGCAGAGCGCCAGCCTTTCCTCGCCCATGCCGGCAGCATCTATGACGCCGACCAGCTCGGCGGGATGCGCTGGTCGCCGCCGCGGCCGCTCGCCCCCTATCGCCGCAAATGGGGCCGGCCCGCGCTGAACTGGGAGAAGGTCATCGAAGGCATTCGCCGCCATGGGATTCGCAATGCCGCGCAGACGACCGTAGCCCCCACCGGCACCATCGCCACCGTCAGCGGCTGTGAGGGCTACGGCTGTGAACCGGTCTTCGCACTGGGCTATATCCGTCACTTCAAGGACGGCGATGAGGATGTCGAGCTGCCCTACACCAGCCCCCTCTTCGAGGAAGCTCTCGAACGGCTGGACCTCAGCGACGAGCAGGCCGATGTAATTCGGCACCGGGTTGCAGAGACGGGTTCCTGCCAGGAGGTCGAAGAGCTGCCCCAGGATTTCCGCAGCACCTTTGTGGTCAGCAGCGATATCACCGCCGATCAGCACGTCAAGATGCAGGCCGCCATCCAGGCCTTTATCGATAACAGCATCAGCAAAACCTGCAACTTCCCTGAGGGCGCAACCGAGGAGGACGTGGCACAGGCCTACATGCAGGCGTGGGAGTTGGGTTGCAAGGGGCTCACGGTTTACGTCACCGGCAGCCGCCAGGAGGTCGTGTTGGAGACGAAGGCGGTCAAGGACAGGAAGGGAGAGCTTCCTGAACAGTTGCACAGCGTTCCGTCAGCAAACGGCACCCAACCCATCTCAGCGCTTTCACAGGACGAGTATCCTGCGGTCTTCACCAAGCGGCCGCGCCCCTATCTCCTGCAGGGGAACAGTTATCGCAAAGAGACGCCCCTGGGCACAGCATACATCACGATCAACAGCGACGAGAATCACGAGCCGTTCGAGGTCTTCCTTAACATCGGCAAGGCCGGCAGCGATGTCACCGCGGTCAGTGAATCGATCGGACGCCTCATCAGCCTGGCGCTGCGCATGCCCTCTGCCCTGCCGCCCTCCGAACGGCTGCGCTGGGTGATCGATGAGTTGGCCGGCATCGGCGGCGGGCGCCCATTGGGCTTCGGAGTCGGGCGTGTGCGCAGCCTGCCGGACGGCGTGGCCCAGGTTCTTACCGATCATCTCAGCGAGCTGCCCGAAAACAAAGAGGCCGTGGCCGGCGAGCAGCTGGCGCTGCCCATCGGCGACCTCTGCCCGGACTGCGGCGAAGCGGCCTTCCTCAATGTCGAAGGCTGCCGCAAATGCCATGTCTGCGGCTACAGCGAATGTTGATCCCTAAAGTGGCTCGCGGCGTTGGAGGCCGCGAGCCGCTCACCTCTTCCGGGCGATGAATATCAGGCGCTCGCTGTCAGATCGATAGGGGCTGCCGTCAAAGTCGCCGTACAGTTCATCCACCGCAAACCCTGCCCGTTCCAGCAGCATAGTGCCCTCGTCCGGCCACCAGAAGCGCAGCGGAAAGGATAGCCGTGTCTGCGCGTTGTGCCCGTCGGGAAACACCTCCTCGTAAACGAAAACCGTCTCCTGCAATTGCCGGGCTGCGTCCACGCTGCGGGTCGCCCACTTCAACACCGTCGCCCCGCTCTCACCGTCCTCCCACCAGTCTGCCAGCTCCTGAATCCCCGCTATCGCCTCCAGGTAGGCTACGTCCGGGTTGAACAGGTCGATCAGCAGCAGACCGCCCGCGCGCAGATGGCGCTGCGCGCACTGCAGCGCCTTCAGCTGCTCGGCCTGCGTCGTCAAGTGCATCAGCGTATTGCTGACCACGAAGGCGAAGTCAATCTCCCTCTCCGGCAGCTGAAAACGGGTCATATCCGCCTGCACCAGTCTCGCCGCCCGCGAGCCGTCTGCCACTGTCTCGGATGCATAGCCGTGCTCCGCCAGCTTGCGGCGAGCGATTGCCAGCAGCGCCGCGCTCGTGTCGATTCCGGTAACATGACAGCCATCCTCCACCAGGGGAAGCAGCACGCGGCCGGTCCCGCAGCCAAGCTCCAGTACAACGCGGCCGGCCGCCCGCGCCGTCTTCAGGACGAGCGGAATGTCATCTCGGTAATCTCGGTAATCGCCGTCGTAGAAGCGGGCGAATGCATCGAAATTCATGCGGTCGCGTGACAGGATCGGTTGGTGGATAGATATACCGCGATCTTCCGACATCGGGAGTGTCCCAGTTTCGGTGCTTTTCGGAGAAACTGACTGCGGATCCCGGTGCAATTCCTCTATGGTTGCCGGAAATGTACCCCCGTTCAGGGATGTACAACAACTGTTCACCGGGTTTGCATTCTGCCAAATTTCAGCTATAATGGTACCAGATTGAGAGCCGACCTGACGATCCGGGTCGGCGTTTACTTTTTTTTTTTGTTTGGGGTTGGAGGGAGATCTACACGCCCTTGACCGCGTCCTCTCTATTTGTGTGAGGGATATTCCCCCGCAAACAGCGAGCAAGAACCATGAGTGAAAGTCCTGTCTATCTGACCCCAAGCGGCCTCGATGCTCTGCAAGAGGAGTTGGCGTATCTTGTGGGTGAAAGGCGGCAACAGATCGCCCAGCAGATCGCCGAAGCCAAGGCCGAAGGCGACCTGAGAGAAAACGCCGGTTATGACGAGGCCAAAAATGCCCAGGCCTTTGTCGAAGGGCGCATCCGCGAACTCAAGGTCAAGATCCACAACGCGCACATTATCGACGATACCCAGATTCCCGATGACCAGGTTGCCCTGGGCCGCAGTGTTGTCGTCAGAGAAAACGGCTACGACGACGAAGAGATCTACACCATCGTCGGCTCGACCGAAACCGATCCGAGCAACGGGCGTATCAGCAACGAAAGCCCTATCGGCAAGGCCCTGATCGGCCGCATGGCAGGAGACGTTGTCCGCGTCGAAGCGCCGGCGGGCGAAATCGAGTTCGAAATCGTCCGCGTCGAATGACCAGCCCTCTCTGCTCGTAAACCTGCCGCGACCCCGGCGGCCCTGCCAGGAACAGGTACTGTGACA
Source organism: Caldilineaceae bacterium SB0675_bin_29 (assembly GCA_009843665.1). Classification (GTDB taxonomy): domain Bacteria; phylum Chloroflexota; class Anaerolineae; order Caldilineales; family Caldilineaceae; genus Bin5. The sequence continues at coordinate 5,942 of VYDA01000300.1, forward strand.
GACGCCAGCGAACTGTTCGCCCCGGAAAACCTGAGCGATCAGGAACAGAGTCGCCTGCAGAAACTCGATGCCCTGCGCGCCCGCGGGATCAACCCCTACCCGGCGCGTGTGAGCCGCTCCCATACGATCGCCGCCGCCCGCGCTCTCTATGACGAAGGCGCCGACGAGCAGCCGGTCGTCTCCGTGGCCGGCCGCCTCAAGCGCATCCGCGTGATGGGCAAGGTCAGCTTCGCCGACCTGGACGACGGCAGCGCGCAGATCCAACTCTTCATCCAGCGCGACAGCCTGCCCGACGGCTGGTACAACGAAGTCTGGAAGCGCCTCATCGATCTCGGTGACTTCATCAGCACCAGCGGCCCCCTTTCCGTCACCCGCAGCGGCGAGTTGAGCATTGCGGTTCAGGAGATCACCTTCCTGGCCAAAGCCCTCAAGCCGATGCCGGACAAATGGCACGGCGTGCGCGATCCGGAAGTCCGCTACCGGCGGCGCTATGTCGACCTTCTGGCCAACGACGATGCGCGCGCCCTGTTCCGCGACCGGGCCGTGGTCGTGCGCGCCCTGCGCACCTACCTCGACGACGCCGGCTTCCTCGAAGTCGAGACGCCGATCCTGCAACCGCTCTACGGCGGCGCGGCAGCACAGCCCTTCGTCACCCACCATAACCAGCTCCACCAGGACCTCTATCTGCGCATCAGCTTCGAGCTCTACCTGAAGCGGCTCATCGTCGGCGGCTTTCCCGCCGTTTACGAGATCGGACGCGACTTCCGCAACGAAGGCGTCAGCTTCAAGCACAATCCGGAGTTCACCCAGCTGGAGTTCTACGAGGCCTACGTCGACTATGAAGACGTCATGCGGCGCACCGAGGAGATGGTCGCCTTCACCGCCGAACAGGTGACCGGCAGCCCCGTTGTCACCTGGCAGGAGCACACCATCGATTTCACACCGCCCTGGCCGCGCGTTCCCCTCCGCCAGGCCATCCTCGACGCATCCGGCATAGACTACGAGCAGTTCACCGATGCAGACAGTCTGCGTGCCGAGATGCGCAGCCGCGATATCGACGCCGCCGCCGGGGACAACTGGGGCCAGCTCGTGGACCAGCTGCTCTCCAAATTCTGCGAACCCAAGCTGATCCAGCCCACCTTTCTCGTCGACTACCCGCGCGAGGTCAGCCCGCTCGCCAAAGGCATGCCGGACAATGAGCGCCTGGTTGAGCGCTTCGAAGGCTTCGCCGCCGGCATGGAGCTCTGCAACGCCTTCACCGAGTTGAATGATCCCGTCGACCAGTTGCAGCGCTTCTTCGACGAAAACTACCGCGCCGCGCAGGGCGACGAAGAGGCGCACCCGGTCGATATCGATTACGTCGAAGCGCTTAGCTACGGCATGCCCCCCACCGGCGGCTTCGGCATGGGCATCGACCGCCTCACCATGCTGCTTACGGACCGGGACACGATCCGTGAGGTCATCCTCTTCCCCCACTTGCGCGAAATCGACGACACGCCGCAGGATGACACCGGCCCCGATTCGGAAGAGCCGGACGCCACAGTCGCCCTCCCCGCTGCCGACGCCTGACCCGCCTACTCCCACCACTTTGAAGAATTGAAACACTTCGGCCCGCGAACGGTGCCTGACAGCCCGTGCCGTCTCTAGCAAGTGACCACTGACAACTGACCACTGCAGTTTGACGCGCGCGGCAAGAATCTGCCATAATAACCACCACAACCGCATAACCTACCTTCGGGGCAGGGTGAGGGTCGCGAAGACCCAATTCCCGACCGGCGGTGAGCCAGGCAGATGCGTTGCGCCCTCAACGACAGGAGCAGCGGAACTACCTGGTAAGCCCGTGAGCCGCAAGGCAGAGTTCGGTGAGATTCCGACGCCGACGGTATAGTCCGGATGGGAGAAGGTGCAAAGAGCGAGGACAGTGCTGTTTCGTGCATTGTTCCTGGTTTCTTTGGCTATTCGCAATGGCTGCTGCGCGCAACGCCCGGGGTACGAGTTCTGTATCTCGGGCTGTTTTTGTGTGAAGCGCACGCGTTCCGCGAGACGATCGCGTACGCCGGCCGTTGCATATGGCTGCTTTCGGCGCACGCCGGGAGTTCGGTGACCGCACCGTATACAGGACCCGAAGCGACAGATAGCTTCGGGTCCCTTTTTTTTTGAGGCAAAGCAGGTCGATGAAGGACAGTTCAATTCTCTTTCCAGGTGCGCCGGCCGACGACGGCACCGACCAGGGAGCGCCGCCCGTAGTCGAACAACCGGCGCCGCAGCACCGGCGCAAAGCCGGCCGCGTCGGCGACTGGGTCGCGCGTCATCCTGCCCTCGCCGCCTTTCCGTTCGTGCTCGGCGGGGCGCTGCTGCTCTGGGAGGCGCTCGTCCGCTGGCAGGACTATCCCGTCTTTATCCTGCCCCGCCCAGGTCACGTACTGCAGAAAACGCTGGCGATGGCCGCCGACGGCTCGCTGCTGCGCCATTCCCGGGCCACCGCCACCGAAATCGGCGCCGGTCTGCTGATCGGCCTCACCCTGGCCTTTATCCTCGGCTATTGGCTCGGACGCAGCCGCACCCTCGACCGCATCC
>VYDA01000083.1:0-2465 GCA_009843665.1 Caldilineaceae bacterium SB0675_bin_29
AGACTGGGATGTAACGCCGGACCAGGAAAACCCGATGGAGCCGGCCGGTCTGGATGAGGAACTGGTGGGACTGACACTTGGCGAAGAAAAAAGTTTCGAAATCGCTTGGCCTGAAGACAGTCCCAGCATGCACGCCGGCAGCACTGTCCGTTTTTCTGTGAAAGTCCACAAGACGCAGGCTTTCGAAACGCCGGCTGAACTGACAGATGAGATCGCGCAAAATTTCGGCCCCGACTTTGAGACCGCCGCCGACCTGCTCGACGACCTTCGCGAAAACGCCTTGCAAGAGGCCGCGCAACAGGCGGAAAACGAACACGTCCAGAAAGTACTGCAGGAATTAGTCGACATCAGCGACCTCGCCTATCCACCTGTAGCTGTGGACCTTGAAATCGACCGCCTCGTGCGCAATTTCGATATGCGAATCCGCCAGATGGGTTTGCAGGGAATGGAGCAGTACCTGGAGATGTCCGGCCAGACCATTGAAGACTATCGTGAATCGTTGCGCGAGGATGCCGAAAAATCCTTGCAGATTGAACTGGCCTTGGCCGAGCTTTCAACGTGCGAGAAGCTGGCTGTCAGCGAAGAAGAGTTCGAAGCACATATCGGCGATGTGGCCGCCCCTCTGCCGGAAGACGCCGATGAGGAAGCGGTGAAGGCACGCGATGACATGCTCGAAATGATGCGGGCCGAGCATAGCCGCCCGCTCATTGAAAGCGAAATTCTCAGAGAAAAATCGGTCAATCTTCTCCTGGCAATCGCCCGCGGCGAAGACATCCCGGAACCGGAAGCTGACGATAGCGAATCCGAGGAGCCTGAGCAGTCCACCGCAGAAGCTTCCGCGCAAACGGAGACCGCTGTTGAATCCGAGCAAGGCGAAGAGGCGGCAACCGAAGAGTCCGCAGACGCCTGAGTACGACGCAAACGAAAGTCTAATGAAAAATAGAGCAGACCCTACATTTCTCGTTGCATACACCGCTTACAATTCCCACTGATCCGTACAGCCGGTCGGCCGCGCCGCCGGCTGAACCAAGGATCCGTTCACGTCGAAATCATCAGCCGAAAAGGGGAATTCCAAATGTTTAATCCTTTTGAAGAAAAATTCTCGGCCCAGGGGTCGCAGCACCACAATCAAACGCAACCAAGTGACTGGTCGGGTCTACCCGGTAGCCAGCTTCCGACCGGCAGCCTTTCACCGTCCAATATCGTCCCGATGGTAATCGAGAGCACGGGCCGCGGTGAGCGGGCCTACGACATCTATAGCCTCCTTCTGAAGGAGCGCATTATCTTTCTCGGCATGCCCCTTTCCGATCAGGTTGCCAATCTGATCGTTGCCCAGCTGCTCTATCTGAATTCCGAAGACCCGAATCAACCGATCCAGATGTTCATTCACTGTCCGGGCGGCCTCATTTACGCCGGCTTGGCCATCTATGACACGATGAAGATGATTCAGACCCCGATTCATACCTTCGCTGTCGGCGTTACCGCCAGCATGGGCACCGTCCTGCTCTGCTCAGGCACAAAGGGCAAACGCTACGCCCTGCCCCACGCCACGATCCACATGCATCCCGCCGGGGGAGGCGCGCAGGGCTACACAGAGGATGTGCGCATCGCCTTGAGAGAGCAGGAACGCCTTCAGACCCAGCTCTTCCATATCGTAGGTCAGCAGACCGGCCACGACTGGCAAGAGATCGAGGAGATTTTCCAGCGCGACCGCTGGATGAACGCCATCGAAGCTCGCGACTTCGGCATCGTGGACGAGGTCCTCGGCGACAGCAGTGACATCGTCTCCGTCGTAGATGGCCGGGTCAACGTGCCTAGCGAAAACGGCACTGAGCCTGCTACTGAAGAGGCTGCCGGCAGTGAAACAAAATAGCCGAGATTGGCGGAATGGGGGCCGCATCCGCGTTTTGACAGGATGCTGCTCTCCAGGAAGCCGGTGGCTGCAATTCTCAAATCCAGCGCCCCCGGCGGCGCTCTGACAGAGAACAGGATAACTATTCTTTAGTGCGATGAACGTATGCTCCTTCTGCGGCAAAGAGGAATCGGAAGCCCAGCGTCTGATCGCCGGTGACGATGATGTCCGCATCTGTGATGAATGTATCCGCCTCAGTGCCGAAATCCTCGCAGAGGAAGGGATAGGGGAGAGCGGAGTCTCGAGCAAGTCCGCTCAACTTTCAGCCAAGCGCGTGCCCAGCCCGCGCGAAATTGTCCGGAGCCTGAATCAATTCGTAATCGGTCAGAATCGCGCCAAGAAGGTGCTGTCAGTCGCCGTCTACAACCACTATAAGCGCATATTCGGCAGCAGTCGCGCAACTGGGCGAAGCTGGCGCCAGGGCCAGCCCGCGCAGGAGCAAGAGGACAGAGCTCCTCTTCCCAGCCCCGAAGAGGAATCTCGCCCCGAGCAGGACGTTCTGGATAGCCAGGTGGAGCTGGTCGAGCTTGCCAAGAGCAATGTGCTCCTGATC
>VYDA01000083.1:2475-8473 GCA_009843665.1 Caldilineaceae bacterium SB0675_bin_29
TCGGCCCCACCGGCAGCGGCAAGACTTTGATGGCGCAGATACTTGCAAGACTTCTCGACGTCCCATTCACCATCGCCGACGCCACCAGTCTGACCGAAGCTGGATACGTAGGCGAAGACGTCGAGAGCCTTCTCGTCGGTCTGCTGCAGGCTGCCGACTGGGATGCGGATCGGGCCGCAAGCGGCATTGTCTACATTGACGAAATCGACAAGATCGCTCGCAAAGCCGGCGACAATCCCAGCATCACCCGTGACGTGAGCGGAGAGGGCGTTCAGCAAGCCCTGCTGAAGATTGTCGAGGGCACAACGGTCAACGTGCCGCCTACTACGGGGCGCAAACATCCCCAGCAGGAGTTCATTCCCCTCGACACGCGCAATATCCTCTTCATTCTGGGAGGCGCATTCGTTGGGCTGGCCGAAATGGTGCGCAGAAGGATGCGTCGGCGCGCCGGCCTCGGATTCGTGGACGACGAAGCCGAGTTGGACCCGGTTGGCCGGCCCACGGAAGAGGACCGTATCGACGAGTTGCCACTTCCCGAAGGCCTCACCGAGCGTCAGCGTGAACTGAAAATCCGCCGCCTCGAAAAAGAAGGGCGCGATGAGAGCCGCTTGCTCCAACAGGCAATGCCCGACGACCTGCTACAGTACGGCCTGATCCCGGAATTCGTCGGTCGCGTCCCTGTTGTAGTCAGTCTGGATGCGCTCGACCGTGAAGTCCTGGTCGAGATTCTCACGCGTCCAAAGAACAGCATCGTCCGTCAGTTTCAGCAACTCTTCGCAATGGATGAGGTGGAGCTGGAGTTCGAACCGGAATCGCTCATGGCGGCCGCAACGCAAGCATATATGCGCCGCACCGGGGCCAGGGGATTGCGTTCAATTGTCGAGGAAGCCTTGCTGGACGTCATGTACGAGATTCCCGGCCGCGAAGAGGTTGCCCGCTGTGTAGTAGGCCGCGAGGTCTTCGAAGACGGCGCGTTGCCCCGGCTTTACGGCGCCCAGGGCCAACAGGTCCGCCTCCCCAACGATCGGGAACTGGACGCAGCCGCCTGATCACCACCCATATACTTCTTCAGGCAGTAACTCCTGGGTCGGTAACCGGACCGCCCGAGAAGACGCCCGCTCAAGAACATGCGAGGCTCCCCCACGCTCGACTGATAGAGGAACTCCCGCGCTCACGTTGCTGCCTGGGACTCCTTTGCGAGTTTGCGCAGTGCAGCGATGATCTTGCGGTCGGGAACAGGACAGGGAAACTTCTCGATTTCGTTCAGCCTGGTCCAGCACCAATCGGCCGCGCCAACCGCCTGCGGCTCGCCCTCAGTGATTCGCGCGTGGAACGCAACCAGAGTCATGCGGAAATGGGTAAACGTGTGCTCCACCGTCTCCGCCCTCTCCCCGACCCTTACCGCCACGCCCAGACTCTCGCGGACAGCACGCCTCAAACACGCCTGAAGGTCCTCGTCGTCAGCCTCTTTTGCCCCATTGGGAAAGGACCAGAGCCCGCCCAGAAGGCCCGGTTCAGGCCTTTGACTGATCAGCATTCGTGACTGACCAGGTACATCTTCCCAGATGATCGCAGCCGCGAATTCCAAATGGGGAACTTTCTGGCCTGGCGCACGAACCGGCCTTTCCTCCTCAACGCCCCGCCCGTGAGCCAAACAGTTGGACTGCACTGGACAGCCGTGACAGAGGGGATTGCGGCGTCTGCACACCAGGGCGCCCAACTCCATCAACCCTTCGTTCATGGCCCCGGGCGCAGACGCGGCCTCAACCATCTTCCGCGAAAGTCTCCACAGCCTGTTCTCGGTCGAACGGAGATCGATCCTCGTTTCAATATCCCACAAACGGCTTATGACCCGTTTTGCGTTGCCGTCGAGAACGGGTTCATGTTGCCCGAAGGCCAGGCTGAGTATCGCCCCCGCCGTGTATTCGCCGATACCTGGCAGAGTTAGCAGTTCGGCCCGCGTACGCGGCAACTGACCGCCAAACTCCGAAACGACTATCTGCGCAGCTCTGTGCAAATTCCTTGCTCGGCTGTAGTAACCCAACCCCTCCCACAGTTTCAGGACCTCCTGCTGGTCTGCACTGGCTAGCGCCTCCAGAGTTGGAAACTGCTCCATCCAGCGGTTGAAATATGCCTCTACAACGGACAATCGCGTCTGTTGAGCCATGACCTCGCTGACCCAGACAGAGTACGCATCGCGCGCGCCGGCCGGGTCCCTGCGCCAGGGCAGCTCCCTCAACTGTTGAGCCTGCCAGGCAGTCAGACGGTCTGCAATCTGTTTGTGCATATCTGCCCGGAACTGTGGTTAGTGTAGCGTTTTTCGACCTGCAAAACTGAAATGCTGACTAGGAGGGATACTCTCCGCTGAGCGCGTTCACCAGCAGGCGTACCGCGCCGAGAGCGTCGTTGTAGTCGGCAACTTGCGAGGGTGTGTGGACGTAACGGCAGGGAATGGAAACAGTGCCCGCGGGGACACCGGCGCGGCTGACCTGCACCGCAGAAGCGTCGGTCGAGCCGAATTCCAGCACCTCCAACTGGTATGGGATGTCAAAGGCCTGCGCTGTGTCTTCCAGCCAGCCCCTTACTTTTGGATGTGCGATCATGCGCCGGTCCATGACTTTGATTGCTACCCCTTTCCCCAGCGCCACCTCCATCGGAGTAGCCTGCGGAAAATCACCTGTGGCCGTAACATCGATCGCCAGGATGATCTCGGGATCCAATCCGTAGCCTGCAGTCGTGGCGCCGCGCGCACCCACTTCCTCCTGTGCCGTAAATACAGCCAGGATTTCGTGCGGCGAGCTCTCAAGTTCACGCAGCGTCTCGATTAGCACCGCGCACCCGATCCGGTCATCGAGATTCGCAGCGAACAGCCTGTCTCCCACCGCGCCGAAACTACTGCGGAAGACGGCCGTATCCCCAACCTGAACCCGCGCATCTTCCTTCGAGTCTGCCCCAACGTCCAGGAATAACTTCTGTGGCGTCGGCCGCTCGCGCGCGGGCGGCGGGCCCGCCCTCCCCAACGCCCCATCGACCCCAACGGCAAAAAGGGCGCGGCGGGCCCACAGGGTGTTTTTAAGTACGCCAACGAAGGTCGTGAAACGGCAGAACCCCTGCGCGTCAACATGCGTCACCATCACGCCAATCTCGTCCATGTGCGCCGCCAGCATGATCCGCTTGCCGCGTTCGCCGCTGGCGGACGGTCGTTTCACCGCGATCAGATTGCCCAGCCTGTCGGTCCGCATCTCATCGACCAGACCGTCCAGATGGTCGACGATCGCCTCGCGGATCCGTTCCTCTTGCCCGCTGGGGCCGAAGACACTACACAGTTCCTCGATCAAAGCTCTCATGCTTCACTCCACTCGGCCTCCAGCGGCCGCCCCAGGGGTCCCGATAGCGCCTTGCTCATCAATTCAATCGTTCTGTTCACATCCGCCGGGTCCATCAGCGCCGCGGGAGTATGAATGTAGCGGCATGGCACTGCAACGGCCACCGCAGGCACGCCGCCGCGCGCCAGGTGAATGGTGCCCACATCCGTTCCCCCGACGCCCGGCTGCTTGAACTGCCAGGGAATGTCGTGGGCGGTCGCGGTCTCCGTCAGGATACGGACAAGCCGCCGGTCGGCATGCGCGCTGCGGTCCATCACCGAAATCGATGGCCCCTTCCCCAGCTCGGTCGTCGGACTGACGTCATCCTGTTTGGGCAGATCGTCGGCCACGGTGCCTTCCAGCGCTACCGCGACATCCGGCTCGACCGCGTAGGCGGCCACGCCCGCACCGCGCAAACCAATCTCTTCCTGGACAGTGAAGGCCCCTACTAGCTCACATGGGAAATCGCCCTTCATCAGCTCGGCCAGGATGTAGCAACCTACCCGGTCGTCAAATGACTTGGCCTTTAGAAGCCGTCCGTACTCCTCGTATTCGCTTTCAAAGGTGATCATGTCGCCCGGCTCGATGCCCCCTGCGCCGCCGGTGTCAATCAGAAGATCGGAGGTCGGCACGACGCGCTTTCCCGAACGGGCCGCATGAGGGGCGCGCATGATCACCCCAGGCACCGACTGCGCCCCTATCCTTACCCGTTTGCCCGGCAGAATTCGCGGATCTAGGCCGCCCACGCTACGGAACTTCACTGTACCGTCCGTATTGGTGCGCATGACCATCCCGCCCACCTCGTCCATATGCGCGGCGAGCATCACACGGTGCGTCCCCTCGGCGCTAGATCCCCCCTTGCGCATAATGAGGTTGCCAATCGAGTCGACCGTCAAGGCCTCTACGTGCGCGGCCAGTTCCTCCCGCAAAATGGCCCGAACCTCGCCCTCATGACCCGCAACCCCGCGCGCCCTGGAAAGTTTCTCGAGCAATTCATTCATTGCAGCAAACTCTTTGTACGGCGACCTGCGCGTACATCGGATGCCTCCTGCTGCTAAGACTCTCTATCGAGCGCCAGAGTGGACAGGTCATCTGGCAGTTCACAGATCGTCTCGGCCAGCAGACGCGCGCTCCGGTCGATGTCCTTAAGGGCAACCGTCTCCGCCGGCGTGTGCATGTTACGAATCGGTACCGAAATCAGCGCGGTCGGGATGCCTGACTGCGAGACCTGCATCGCCCAGGCGTCGGTGCCGGAGTTTCCGGGCAGTACCTCATTCGTGTAGGGGATCTCTTCGCGTTCAGCCGTGTCGACGAGCAGTCTTCTCAAAGCGGGGTGCATGTTCGGCCCCAGTCCGATCGCCGGCCCGCTTCCCATTGGCAGCGCCTCATCGGGTGATGCCCCCGGCTGCTCCGCGTATGTTACGTCGAGCGCGATCCCCACGTCCGGCGCCACGTGAAATGTCGCCGTCTTAGCCCCGCGCAAGCCTATCTCCTCCTGCACCGTGACCGCGGCAACAACTTCCCAACCGTGGCTGCGGCCCTGCAAAATGCGCAATGCCTGCAGAAGAACAACGACCGACACTCGATTGTCGAAGGCTTTGCCGGTAGCGTGACCGTTACCCAGACTGTCGGCGCTGCGCCGGATCGAAATGAAGTCGCCTACCGATACCTGCTCTGCCAGCCTGTCGGCGGCCAGACCTACGTCGATGAAGAGGTCAACCTGGGCAAAGGGTTTCTCCCGCTCCTCCATGGAGAGAACGTGGGGCGGCCGGCTGGCGATCAGTCCCGGCAAATCAGAGCGGCCGTGAACGGTCACCTCCTGGGCTGGCAATGCCCCCAGGTCGACGCCGCCAACCGGTGCGAAACGCAGGAAGCCCTTTTCCAGCCGCGTGACAATCAGTCCGATTTCGTCCATGTGCGCGGCCAGCATCACCCGTCTCGCGGACGAACTGTGACCGCGCTTTAGACCTGTCAAGTTTCCCAGAGTGTCTGTTTGCAGTTCATCAACGAGGGGGGCCAGATGGTCGCTGACACGGGCGCGAATCCTGTCTTCCTGGCCGCTGACGCCGGGGGTCTCGCTTAACTCCTTCAGCAGTGAGAAGGTGTCAGTTTCATGTGCCTTAATTTCGCTTTTCACTATCCGGCGGGGACTGCAAGCTGCGCGCACTGGCCAAAGAGAGGAAGAACAAAGATCAACCCGACCACAATCCAGACCCAGACCGGCATGCCGAGTATCATCAGGCGGCGCTTCGGCTTGTTTTCTACCGGTCGCGGCAATACAGCCTGGCAGCGCCAGCAGACTTCCTTGTCATCGGGATTCCAGGTTCCGCATTCGGTGCAGTCGGACATACGGCTACCCCGTGTCAATCTGGTCGAGAATGGCCTGCTTCATGCTAACACAGTTAAGGGGCGTGGGCAAACGGTTGCCCAAAATGGGGTGCATCCCAAAATGGGGGTGAACATTCGCATACCTCTGGAGGCACCCAAACCATGGTCAGTTTCATTCCAGTTTCCACCAGAATAAGCGCCCTCTCTGCCAACTGACCACTGACCACTGCAGTTGGGCGGTCGGGCCTAGTCGGCCCTCCCTTGTGGGGGGGGGGGGCCCCCCCCCCCCCCCCCCCCCCCCCCAA
>VYDA01000089.1:0-2278 GCA_009843665.1 Caldilineaceae bacterium SB0675_bin_29
ACGATGGCATGAAATCCCTATCTGACCAGCTTCGCCCCAATATTGGGATGCACCCCGGACAAAACGTCAGGTCAGTCGCATCTTGAGTTTGTAGCACCTTTAAAAAGCGGTCTTGATTCCAACCGGTCCGTTTGCGTTTTACGGCAATGTTGAAACGCGCGCCCGGTTCAGCCTTACTATCAATTTCGTACAGCGCGCCCGGGCCGCGGTGTATGTTCATCCGGCGCCCGAGAGTCAAGCCGGTCGTCTGTACAGGCGTGGTGGCCGCGGTCGTCGTTCGCGTCGATCGCCTGGAACTGATGAAATCGGGCCGTGCGGCCCGGTCATACCCTTTTCGGCGAAATTGGGACGATTTTGCCACGAAAAGGAGACAGGCGAGGGCTGAATTGACACGAATTTGACGGACGAGTGGTATATGATTGGGCGGGCGGGGGGATCCGCCCAATGAAGGGAGCTGTGTGCTTGATACGTTCGCACAGAATCCCCCCTCCTCGATTTTCGTTGGGTCGATGTTATCCGTGGCGGGCGCGAGGCGACTGCTGAGGCATGAACATGAAGAGGATTGTGACGATCAATCTGCCGGACGACGTATACCGCCGCCTGCTGCGTTCGGCTGCACGCAACGGGTGGACGCCGGCAGAGGAGATCGAACACCTGATCATGAGGCAATTCGATCGCGACTATTCACAAGCGGAATTCGAAAAACTGGTACGGGAAATGAGGCGCGGTCGCTGGAAAGACTAACCGGTCGGCCGGGTTGCTCCGGCCTTCACTTAGGCAGGCTCCAGGAGGGGGAAGTGTGTATGCGTCCGATTCTGAGTAGATTGGCAGCCGTACTGGCGGCGGCCGCCTTCTTTGTGTCCGGCTGCTATCACCAGCGGTTGTTTCATCCAGAGATGGATGTCCCGGCCATCACGCCGTGCCGGCAAGTTTCCAAGGCGGACCGTGCAGGCTACACGGTGGCGGTGGTGGAGAGAGCGATGCGGCTGTACGACGCCCGGGGACGGGAGGCGGCGCTGGCATACTACAACTCACCGGAGAGCGTGGACGGCGAGTGGTATGTGTTTATCTTTGATGAGAACGAGAAGCTGGTCGCCCTTGCGGTAAACCCGGATATGCTGGGTGAGGATTTGCGGGGCGATGTAGGGGTGGATTTCACCGGCTACCGGCACGGCGAAGCGATAGCCGGCGCCACCAGGGAAGGGATGTGGGTCGACTATTTCTTCCTGAATCCTGTCACCGGCAACCAGGAGTGGAAACATTCCTGGGTGGTACGGCACGATGGTCTGATCTTCGGTTCCGGCTGGTATCAAAATTTGGGGATTAAATCCCAAGGTAACACCTTATCTCGGTCGAGCGATTGAGGCCAACCATACCTCGCTTGCGCCTTGGCGCAGTCTTCAGCTCTATCTCCAGCCGCTACGTTGACTTACTACTCCTCATAGAAGCCGGAAGCGAATAGCAATCCGTCATGGCGCACGACCCAGGTATGCTTGCGGGCATTCTCGCCTGTTTCTGGATGACGAAAAACGTAGCTGATCCATTTGCCCGCCTCGGTTGCGCTCATCAGATCATCGCCGTAGAAGTAGCCGCTTGCATCGACGCGCAGAGCCGGATCCCTGCCAATCATGTCCGCGTTGGGTGAAGAAATGGCATACCCATCCGCATCCACGATGAACACATACCACTGACCATGTACGCTGTCTTCCGAACTGTAATACTCGACAGCCGCATCCCTGCCGTTGCGATCATAGTAGCGGATCGCATCCTGCACCATTGACTTGGCGTAACCCGCCGCTTCATTCTCGGTTGGAATGGCAACGCAACCGACAACCAAGAGCGTAAGGGCAAGAAATAGGGTTGCAAAACGAACCATGTTTGTCTCCTTCATTTATCCAGACGATCCTTCATCGTCTCAGCTTTTTCGCTGTTACTTTCTCATACAAATCCCCAGAATTTGCCGATATGGTCCCAGGGGAACCCTGGAGAATAGGGGTTGGGCTCGTCGACATATCGTTTCAACCACTTGGACAGGACATTACGGACGTCAACATAAGCTAGACGTCTCCGTAAATCCGCAGGTAGTGGGCGAAGCAGATGAGAATGCCTTGAAGGTAGCGGCGTGTGTCGTAGTAGGGGACCTTGTAGATGAAAAGAGCGTCGTCCGGCTCGGTGCGGCTGAGCCAGTATCTGGCCTTGCGGGGACCGGCGTTATATCCGGCGAGGGCGGCTGTGTCGTTGCCGCCGGCATAGTCGCGCGCCCAGCGCAGGTAGTATG
>VYDA01000089.1:2288-8465 GCA_009843665.1 Caldilineaceae bacterium SB0675_bin_29
GTTGGGGTAGTTGAGACTGCGTGCGATTTCCCAGCCTGTGCCCGGAAGGATCTGCATGAGGCCCCGGGCGCCGGCATAGGAGCGCGCCGCAGGCTCGAAGTGGCTCTCCTGAAAGATGAGGCCGTACAGAAGCTGAGGGACGATATCAAACTCTTCGGCCTGCCTCTCGACCAGGCGGGCATAGTGGTCGGGATAGGCGAAGCGTTGGATAAAGAGCGGCGTTTCGGCGACACGCGCAGCCGGGCTGAGATCGATGAGACGGTGGGCAGCCGTAATGGAGAGTCGGTTGGCGCCCAGCTTATCGAAACGCAGCATGAGGGGATAGAGCGCGGCCGGATCGTTGCGAAAACGCCAGTAGATCTGTTCCAGCAGTTGCAATCCCTCAGCGCGGCGACCCAGCGCCAACAGCAACTCGCCTTTGACGAGGTCCGGGTCGCCGATGACGGTTACGGGCAGGTTCCATGGCTCGACGCTGTCTTTGGCTGTTGCCGCACCGGTGTTTTGGGCGCGCGCGAAACCCGGCGGTCCGCGCAGCCACGCTTCGGCGAATGTGCGGCTGCCGTCGTCGCCAGGCAACGCAGGCACATTCATGTCCATGCCGGCCAGGCGGGGGACAAGATTCTGTCCGGGATGCGCGGCGTCGACGTCCAGGCCGGCTAGAACGCCGTAAAATGCTTCGGGCGCGCGGGCGACGAGCGCATGCCAGAGGGCGCGCGCCGCCTTGACTTCGCCCTGGGCATGGCGGGCGCGGCCGAGCCAGTAGGCGGCAAAGTCCGGCTGCGTATCGGGATGCTCGGAGAGCAGCCGTTCGAAGAGTTTGGCGGCGTACTCGTAACGGCCGCGTTCGAACGCGCCGATTCCGGCGATGGCCAGCCCATCCGCGGCGCGCGGGCTGCCGGGGAAGACGTCCGCCAGCCTGAGCAGATCGGCCGCACCTTCGTCAAAAGGATCGACCGCGACGCGGCTGTCGGCGGCGAGGGCAGACAGCGCGCTCCGCCACAGCGCTTCCGGCGCCAGTGGGTCGTCGGGATGTGCACTGGCGAATGTGCGGTAGATGCGCCGTCCCTCTGCGGGCGCGCCCTCTTCTATCGCGATGCGCGCCCGCGCCAACCAGGCCTCACCGAAGCAGACACAGTTCGGAAAGTCAGCCAGCACGCGGTCGACGGCGAGACGGGCCGCTGCCCACCGTTCCAACCCCATCAAGGACCGGGCGATTCCCAGCCTGGCTTCTCCGGCGCGGGCGGCATGCGGCGACTTCTCGAGCAAACGTTCAAAAGCGGAGATGGCCGGCAGGTAAGCTTTGGCGGACAGACTGATCTCCCCGCGTAGGAACGGGTCGACGGGCACGTCCCTGTTCACCAGTTGAATGAGAGACAGGTAGGCGGCATCGCCGGCCGGGTTTTCGGTCAGCGCCGTACGCCAGCGGTCGATAGCGGCTTCTTCGTCGCCGGTCGCGGCATGGGCCATGCCGGCGCGATAGAGATAACCGGCGCGGTAGATGGAGGACTCTCTGTAGCCGAGTATGTTGTCAAACGTGAGGGCGGCCTGATCCGGTCCCGATTCCGCGCGTTCGGAATCCGGGCGGGCGAGGATCTCATCGTAGATAGAGGCGGCCTCGTTCCAGCGGCCCGCACCTGCGACAACCGCTCCCCGCCGTCCTATACGGCTAACTTCCTCGTTTGCGGTTAGGGCTGCGCCGGCGCCCCGGCGCAGCGCGGCAGCGGCCTGCGACCGTTCGTCTAGCGCGAGCAATGCATCGGCGATGCGCTCCTCTACGACACCGGAGATCTGGGGACGCTGCGCCAGGAATGAGCGGTAGGCGGCCGCGGCTTCGGTGAAGCGGTCCACGCCGGCCAGAGCCTCCCCGCGCAGGAAGAGGCCGTTGATCAGGATCTGCGCCACCGCTTCTCCGCTCGCGGACGGCAGACTGATCTCGCCCGCGGCCACGGAGTCGCCCATGCGTCGGAGCCGCTCAAGCGCGTCCAGCGCCGGTTCCGGACTGTCATCGGCCAGATAAGCCAAGGCCAGCCTGTAGAGGATGGCGGCGCGCTCCTGCGCACGCGAGGCGGCAGGCGTACGCCGCCCCTGGGCAGGCTCCGTCCGCAGATCGGCCAGCAGCGTCTGCAGCAAGCGCTGCTCTTGGCTGTAGTCGCCGATCCGGTGAAGATAGGCGGCCTCAGCGAGCAGGGCCGCCGGCGTCACCGGTTCTGCGGCCGGCGGCGGGGTCGCGGCTGCGGGGAGGACGGAAGCGGGCGCGGCGCGTCTGTCGCGACATCCAGACAGAAAGAGAGAGAGCAGGAGCAGAATCGAGAAGGTGACCGGGGGATGAAACCGTCCTCTGCACCCAAAACAGGCGGAGACAGGCTCGCTGATCAATAGGTTGCCCGGCATACGACATTGTGCCCCATCCGTTCACTTGCGCAACGCCTGCGAGGGCAACCGCTTGGATATTCCGATGGCTCTGGGCCCTGTCTCTGTCGAGGCGGGGACGGCTTAGTCGTTCCCAAGCTTCTTCCCCCTGCCAGTCAGTCCCGGTTTTTCGACCGTCACGACTTGCCCTCTTCTTTTCGTATTCTGTGCATCGCCAGGTTGAACCGGTCTTCGAACAGTTGCCGGCGTGTCCGGCTCGACCGCAGATAGGAAAATTCCTGCTCGTCCCAGTACGGGTCATCCTTCTCCGGCGGAAGATCCAGCAGATCGATTATGCGCTGCTTCAGCACCTTCCGCCGCACACCTGGGTCTTCCTCCTGAAACCTCCTGATTAACCGCATGAATGTGTGGTATGAACTGGGAATCGTTGGCTCTTCCATCTTTCTGCTCCTGAACACGGACCGGTTCGCTCCCCTCATATTACTTCCACCCGCTCGGCCGCCGGCGGTTCCACAAGGGTGAATGCGCATTCGATTGGACTTATCCCCGGGTTACACGCTCGCACGCACCGCCGGCTGGCCGGGCGCGGCATCTAAGGAGAATCAAGCGGAACTTTGCGTTTCATGGGGTGTCTCCTCTAGCGAAAGTCGTTGATATCCTCGAGTTCTTTCCAGGGCGTATAGCCTGCATAGTCGCAGCCATCCCACAGCTCGGACACGCTGCGGTAGTTCCCCTTACGTCCCGACGCGTAATATATCTGTACGCGTCCATCCGCATGCATGACTACCTTGATAATACCCATGAACAGGGGCGGCTCTCTGCCGTACTGCGTGCGATGGGCGGCCCTGGTCTCTTCGTTAAGCTGTACAGGATCGACAGGCAAATTGGGCGTCAGATCGCACGTCGCCATGGCCGGGGTGGGGGCAACTGCGGGCGTTGCCTCCAAAGCGGCCACCCGCTCATTCAGTTTTCTAAGCTCCTTGGCCATGATTACCAGGTCGGTGGACAGGGCTTGCAGCTTGTTATTCAGTCCCGCCAGTGTAACGTCGTCCTGAGCGAACAGCAGGGCGGGGGCGAGCGTAATCAGTAACGCGAAAAGGATCAAAGTGCGTTTCATGGCAAGGTTTCCTCTCTCCCCGTACCCCCCGGGGAACTACTTGGGTCCGCCGTTCCCAATGGTCAGAAGGTGAGCAGAACGACAGCCTCGCGGCGTACCGGTCCCGCCTTGGCCGCGGGCCTGGCCTCCCTCTCGGGCAGACGCCCTACCCTTCGGCCGCCATCCAGTCGCTGCTGCCGCGGAATTCACAACCGCGCCAGCGTTCGATCACGTAGAGCGGCCTTTCATCGTGGGTCTCGTAGAAGATCAGAATTTCGCCGCTTTCGGGGTCGACCTGAACGGAATGCACGCTGTATGCGGCAGGCAAGGCGTCGAACCGGGCCATGTAGCGGACGATGGTCTCGTGCTGCAGGGTGAGGCGGAGTCCGCCAGGGCCGGGTATGGCGAGGATGCAGTGCCCGTTGTCGAGGTAGGCAGGTCCGGGCCCGTCCCAGATGGATTCAAGATCGGCCAGGCGATCCGACATATCCTCCACAGAGAGCAGTTCACGCTCGAGGGTGCCGACAATGCGATCAAGGTCATTTACTGTATCCCACAATTCGTCCTGCTGGTCTGCGTCTTCAATTGTGGTTATGCGTTCGTCAAGCCTGGCGACGCGGGCGAACAGTTCATCGAGGAGTTCACCAAGTTGAGTGACGATACTCTCGCCGTTGCCGACTTCCTGGGCATTGGCGGTGGCGGCGGCGAGACAAAAGAGGAGGAGTAACGTTGTGACAATGATCAGAGCGTAAAGGTTGGCGCGCTTCACGGCTGGAGTCTCCTCTTTGGGTCAGCTCTCGTGTGGTGGATTGTGTTTCTTACGCCTGGTCCCGCTGGGGGCTCGGCTGGCCGCCCTGCCCTGCTGGCGCTAACGTTGTCGATGCCTCCCTGCCGAGAATCTGATCCACGAAGGTGTCCGCCCGATTTACGGACCGCGGACTCCAAATTTTACAACATGGGAATGTCATTTGTATGTAGATTGCGTCTTCATCCGTATCAGTATTGCGTCAACATTTCTCAGAATGGTAGAATGAGGGCCGTCTGGGCCATACGCGGCCCAAAGCAGGACCCGTATGGCCCCTGAGCCGGGGTCGGACCCCCGCGGCGCACCCAAATGTTGAGTAAGGAGACATAGATGAAGCCCGCCGACGAGCTGATACAGGAGAATGAAGCGCTGCGGGACCGCCTTTCGCGGTTGAGCAGGGCCAGCCTGCGTATCAACGAGAGCCTCGAATTCGACGCCGTCCTGCAAGGCGTCCTCGACTCCGCCTGCTCTCTCACCGGTGCCCGCTACGGCGTGCTCACCCTCCTCGACGAAACGGGCCAGACCGCTGACTTCCTCTCTTCCGGCATGACTGCCCAGGAAGCCCAGGGCCTGTGGGACCTGCCCGACGCGTTGAGGCTCTTCGAACACCTCGGCAACATCCCGGAACCGCTTCGCCTTCCCGACCTGATCGGCCACATCCGGGCCTTCAACCTGCCCGAGCCGCCTCTGCCCGGGGGCGCGACCGGCAAGGTCCCCTTCCTGGCGGCGCCCATCCTCCACGGAGGCGAACGCGTCGGCAACATCTTTCTCGCCGTGACAGGAACTGGTCAGGAATTCACCTCCGAAGATATAGAGACCCTGGTCATGTTTTCCTGCCAGGCCGCGCTCGTCATCGTCAACGCCCGCCGCTACCGCGACGAACAGCGGGCCAGGAACGACCTGGAAACCCTGATCAACACCTCGCCGGTCGGGGTGGTGGTCTTCGACGTGGAAGCCGGTGTCCCGGTGTCGCTGAATCAGGAGGCCAGGCGGATCGTCAGCAGCCTGCAGACGCCCGGCCGCCCCCTGGAGGAGCTCCTCGAAGTGATCACCTTCCGCCGCGCCGACGGCCGCGAGATCGCCCTCGGCGAGTTCCCCCTGGCCCAGGCGCTCAGTATCGGCGAGACCGTACGCCTCGAGGAGATCGTCATGGAGGTCCCCGACGGCCGCAGCGTCAAAACGCTGATCAACGCCACACCCATCCACTCACAGGAGGGCTCGGTCGAATCGTTTGTCGTGACCATGCAGGACATGACGCCGCTCGAGGAGCTGGAGCAATTGCGCGCCGAGTTCATGGGGATGGTGAGCCACGAGCTGCAGACCCCGCTGACCTCAATCAGAGGCTCCGCCAATACCCTCCTGGACGAAGCAGCCTCCCTCGACCCTGCCGAAATGCGCCAGTTCCACCGCATCATCTCAGATCAGGCCGATCGCATGCGCGGCCTCATACGCGACCTGCTCGATGTGGCTCGCATCGAAACCGGCACACTCTCCGTCGCCCCGGAGCCGTCCGATACCGCCACCCTGGTGGACGAGGCCCGCATCATGTTCATGAGTTCAGGCCGCACGAACAGAATCCATATCGACATCGCCCCGGACCTGCCCCAAGTCATGGCCGACAGACGCCGTATCGTCCAGGTGCTCAGCAACCTGCTCTCCAATGCAGCCAAGCATTCCAACGAGCTATCCACCATCACCGTGCGCGCTGTGCGCAAACAGTTTCAGGTGGTTGTCTCAATCTCCGACGAGGGCAGGGGCATACCCGCCGAGCGGCTGCCGCTCCTGTTCAGAAAATTTTCCCGCGTCGAAGGGGAAGACCGGCAGGGCGACCTTGGCGGGTCGGGGTTGGGCCTCGCCATCTGCAAAGGTATCGTGGAAGCGCACGGGGGCCGCATCTGGGCCGAAA
>VYDA01000487.1 GCA_009843665.1 Caldilineaceae bacterium SB0675_bin_29
GCCGCCGACTACCAGAACTCAGCATTCTACCTCGAAGCAGGCCGCGTCTGCTTCCACCACTGCCTCTCCCTGCTCGGCTCCGGCCCCAACCACGCCCACCGCCAGCACCGCCGCGCCATCGCCATCCACATCCAGGCCGACGCCTGCCTCTGGTGCAAGACAGGCGACCACGCCGACAACCACAAATGCGCCCAGGAAATGCAGCGCCTCGGCAAACAATACGGCGACAAATTCCAGGGCGATTACTGGCCCGAGCTCTTCAGCTTCTAATTCTCTGCATGTCGTGATAGTCCCCCCACTGGTGACAACCTTGCAAAGGAGGGCAAGAAAACCGCGGACTGATCGCATCCCACTAGGCTGAACTGAAAAAGAGGAGCCACGAAATGACTGTCCACAGACGAGCCCGTGTTTTCAGTTGGCTATCCGTAGTCACCATTTTCGCCATGATTCTTGCAGGCTGTGGGGCTGCCGTTGCCCCTGCGCCGGCCGAACCTGCGGCTGAGCCTGCCGCCGATGAAGCCCCCGCCGCCGAAATGGCCGGCCCCGAAGCGCCGATGCTGGCCGAAATGGTCGCGGCCGGTACGCTCCCGCCTCTTGAAGAACGCCTCCCTGCCGATGTGCTGGTGCTCCAGCCTGAAGACTCCATCGGCCAGTATGGAGGCACGCTGCGCGGGCCCCATGCCTGGGATGTCTTCTTCGAGCAGGGCCTGCTGCAGCGTCTCCACAACGATCGCGACACCTTCATGCCCCAGGTCGCCATGGGCTGGGACTGGGCCGATGACTTCACCAGCATCACCTTCCATCTGCGCGCGGGGATGAAATGGTCGGATGGCCACCCCTACGGCGCCGATGACATCCTCTTCTGGTGGAACGACATTGTGCAGTCCAAGTACAACGTGCAGGCCTATCGAGTGTCCGGCATGAACCCGGAGACCGACACGGTGGTAAAGGTAGACGACTCCACCGTCCGCTTCGAGTTCGCCGAGCCGCGGCCCGCCTTCCTGGTGAGCTCGCGCGGCGCCTGGAGCTATGGCTTCTACGGCCTGCCCGCCCACTATTTCAAGCAGTTCCACCCAGACTACAACGACACCGCCGCCGACAAGGCGCAGGAAGAGTTCGACAAACTGCGCGACGTCCTCCACCAGAACCAGTGGATCGTTAGAGACCCCAACGCCCCAACCGTTAACGCCTGGAAGTCGGTCGACTACAAGGAGGGGCAGTACGTCCTCTTTGAACGCAACCCCTACTACTTCGGCGTCGACCCCGAGGGCAACCAGCTCCCCTACATCGACTATATCGAGGGCCTGGACAAATACGATGGCGATGCCGAGCTGCTCAAGGCCAAGACGCTCGCCGGCGAGACCGATATCCTCTTCCGTGTCGTGCGTCCCAGCGACTTCCCCGTCTTCAAAGAGAAAGAGGAAGAGCTTGGCATCCAGATCAACTTCTTTGACGACGTATTCAACGGCCGCCAGACCTTCATGATCAACCAGAACTACATCGGCGATGCTGCGATTTCAGAGCTGTTGCACACTGCAG
Source organism: Caldilineaceae bacterium SB0675_bin_29 (assembly GCA_009843665.1). Lineage (GTDB taxonomy): Bacteria > Chloroflexota > Anaerolineae > Caldilineales > Caldilineaceae > Bin5. The sequence goes on from VYDA01000487.1 coordinate 1,540, forward strand.
ATTTCCGCCGCGCCCTCTCCCTGGCCCTGGACCGCGAGCTGATGAACGAGTCGATCCACCTCGGCCTCGGCCGGCCCGGTCACGGCTTCAGCCCGCCAGGCGTCTTTGACGAAGCCATCGACGGCGCCTACGCCACCCGCGATCCCGACGCGGCCAACGCGCTGCTGGACGGCATCGGCCTCGACCAGCGCGACTCGGACGGCCTGCGCACCTTCCCCGACGGCAGCCAGCTCACGATTACTCTCATGTTCCGCTCGGGCTGGGGCATCGGCTCCGACGAGACCGCCGAGATCGCCATGGACAACTGGCGCGAAATCGGCCTGCGCGTCGCCGCCAAACCGGTGTAGAGAAAACTGCATAGCGAGCTGCTCAGTGCCAACGACTGGCAGATCAGGCTCAACCCCAGCACCGGCGGCTGGACCGGCTACTGGCGCTACGGCATGGCGCTGCGTCAATTCGCCCGTGCGGCGAATGACTGGCTCCAGTCGGCCGGGGAAGATGAACGCCGCGGCGTGGAGCCGCAGGGCAAGTTGAGAGAACTGGCCGACCTGCAGCAGTTCGCGCTCCAGTCGCAGGACAAGGACGAGGCGCAAGCGGCCTTCCACGACTATCGAGTGATCCTGGCCGATCAGCTCTTCCAGATCGGCACCGTCGCCAACTCACCGGCGATCCTGATTATCAACGGCAAGCTGCGAAATGTGCCCGGCCAGGTCACGCCGGCCGCCATCTCGCAGGGCGAGAGCGAGTACCTGCGCTTCGAGCAGTGGTACTACGAGCAATAGACAATGCATGCCAGTGGCTGGTGGCTTCGTACTGCACGCCCCCACTAGCCACTGGCCGCCGCCGTCCAGGGGGCCGCAATGGGTAGAGCTGTTCTGCGCCGCGGCGTGCAGATGCTGATTACCCTCTGGCTCGTCTCGATTCTGGGATTCGTGATTATCCAGTTGCCGCCCGGCGACTTTCTCACGTTGCTCGAATCGCAGCTGGAGGAGCAACGCCTCTCGAGCGCACAGATCGAGTCGGCGCTGACCGGCCTGCGCGCCCGCTACGGCCTCGATCAACCCGTATATGTCCAGTACCTTCGCTGGATGTCCGGCCTGCTGCGCGGCGACCTGGGCTACTCCATGGCCTTGCGCGCCGACGTGAACGAGCTACTCAGCGAACGCCTCGTCCTGACGCTCGTGATCTCCTTTGCCGCCATGGTCTTCAGCCTGGCGCTGGCCCTGCCCATCGGCGTCTACTCGGCCATGAAGCAGTACTCCTGGGCCGACTACCTGTTTACCGTGCTGGGCTTCCTCGGGCTGGCCCTGCCCAACATGCTGCTGGCCCTCATTCTGATCTTCCTGGCCGTCACCGTCTTCAACGCCTCCACGATCGGCGGCCTCTTCTCCCCCGAATACATCACAGCCGATTGGTCGCCGGCAAAAGTCCTCGACCTCGCCAAACACCTCTGGCTGCCCGCCTTCATCGTCGGTTTCTCCAGCACCGCCGGTACCATCCGCGTCGTCCGCGCCCAGATGCTGGATACGCTCGGCGAGCCCTTCATCCAGACCGCACGCATGAAGGGTCTGAGCGAAAATCGCGTCATCACCCGCCACGCGCTGCGCGTCGCACTCAACCCGGTTGTCAGCGGTCTCGGCCTCAGCCTGCCCGGCCTCATCAGCGGCGAGACCATCACCGCCCTCGTCCTCGGCCTGCCCACAATCGGCCCCCTCCTGCTGAACGCCCTCTTCGCCGAAGACATGTACATGGCCGGCAGCATTCTGGTGATCCTGAGCGGCGCCCTCGTCGTCGGCAACTTCCTCGCTGACCTGACCCTGGCCTGGCTCGATCCTCGCATCCGCCTGGTGGAACCGTGACTAATCCAGTGGCTCCCGCGGTAAGGACGGTGCGCTATGGCGCATCCTGAGCCGGCGAACCCGCGTGAAGAAGTCGCGGAGGCGCCATCTGGCAAGAGAGACGCGGCTGCCTTTTCCTACTGGGGCCTGATCTGGTGGCGCTACAAGCGCAACCGAATTGGTGTCGTTGGCGGGATCGCTCTCCTTCTACTCTATGCGCTGGTGCTGCCAGCCGAACTGACCGCACCCTACCCACTCAACGAACGCCACACCGGCTTTCTCGACGTGCCGCCGCAATTCATCCGCTTCATCAAGCCGGATGGCCGCTTCAGCCTGCGCCCCTTCGTCTACGGCCTCAAACAGGAACGTGATCCGGAGACACTGCGCCGGCTCTACGTGCCCAATGAGGAGGAAATCTACCCCCTTGGCCTCTTCGTGCCGGGAGAGGAGAGTCGGAGCTTCCTGGGACTTACCTGGGACCGGCACCTGCTCGGCGTCGAAAGCCCGGGCAAGCTCTTCCTCCTGGGCACCGATACGCAGGGCCGCGACCTCTTCTCCCAACTCCTGTACGGTGGACGCATCTCCCTGACAGTAGGCCTTGTCGGCGTCGCGCTCAGCCTCGTCCTGGGGGGCATCGTCGGCCTTATCTCCGGCTACCTGGGCGGCATCGTCGACGACCTCATCCAGCGCGGCATCGAAGTGATGATCAGCTTCCCCAGCATACCCTTGTGGATCGCTCTCTCGGCCGCAATCCCGGCGGAGTGGAACTCGATCCAGGTCTTCTTCGGCATCACTGTAATCCTGTCGAGCATCGGTTGGGGTGGGCTGGCCCGCGTCGTGCGCGGCATGACCCTGTCGCTCCAGAACGAGGACTATGTCAAAGCCGGCCGCATAAACGGCGCCTCCACCTGGTGGATCGTTACCCGCCACCTCTTCCCGGGCACCCTCAGCTACATGATCGTCGCCGCCACCCTGGCCATACCGGGCATGATCCTGGGCGAGACCGCACTCAGCTTCCTCGGTCTCGGCATCCAGCCGCCCATGGTCAGCTGGGGGGTCCTGCTCAAACAGGCGCAGGACATCACCGTCCTGGCCCACAAACCGTGGCTGATCGCCCCCGTCTTCTTCCTGACAATAGCCGTTCTCTCCTTCAACTTCCTGGGCGACGGCCTGCGCGACGCCGCCGACCCCTTTTCGGGCCAGTAATCCGTGCTCGCTTGCCAGGCACAGGACCAGTGACCGGCAACTGAGGTTTGGCGATGGAAAACAGCCGGGTCCACAACACAAACAATAACGGCCGCGGCGGCCAGCCCCGCCTGGTCCTGGAGGTCGAGGACCTCTACGTCTCCTTCGCCGGCTACCGCGGACACACCCGCGCAGTCAACGGAGTGAGCTTTCAGATCCACCAGGGCGAAATCCTCGGCATCGTCGGCGAATCAGGCTGCGGCAAGAGCGTGACCGCGCTGTCCCTCCTCAAGCTGGTCCCCATGCCGCCGGGCAAGATCGACGGCGGCACAATCAGCCTGCATACGGACGACACCACGGTCGACGTGACAGCACTCGCCCCGGACAGCCGTGAAATCCGCGCCATTCGCGGCCGCCAGATCTCCATGATCTTCCAGGAGCCTATGCGCTCCCTGCATCCGATGTTCTCGATCGGCGACCAGATCGTTGAAATCCTGCAACAACACTTCGACATGAACCGCCGCGAGGCGCTGGACAAAGCCGTTTCCCTCCTCGAACGCGTCGGTCTCCCGGAACCGGCCCGCGTCGTCCACGAATTCCCCCATCAGCTCAGCGGAGGCATGCGCCAGCGGGTCATGATCGCAATTGCGCTTGCCTGCGAGCCGCAACTTCTGGTCGCCGACGAGCCGACCACCGCGCTCGACGTCACAATTCAAGCCCAGATCCTGGAACTGCTGCAGGCGCTGCAGGCGGAAATGGGGCTGGCCGTCATGCTCATCACCCACGACATGGGCGTCGTCGCCGAGATCGCCGACCGCGTCATCGTCATGTACCTCGGCGAAATCGTCGAAGCCGCCAGCGTTGAGCAACTCTTCACCAACCCCCAGCACCCCTATACCCAGGGCCTCCTTAAGTCGATTCCAAACTGGACCGACCATCCCAAGACGCCCCTGCACTCCCTCGCCGGCGCCGTGCCGGAACTGCTGGACCTGCCCGCCGGCTGCGTCTTCGTCGAGCGCTGCCCCTTCGCCGATAAGGTGCCGGGACTGCGCAAACCGTCCCTGATCGAAACCGAGCCCGGCCACTTCGTCAAATGCTGGCTCTATACCGAGGAGTTCGCGCATGCCAGGCCCTGACGACGGCCTGCTCGCAACGGAGAACCTGCGCACCCATTTCGCAGTCCGCCGCGGACTGCTGCGCCGCCAGGTCGCAACCGTCCGCGCCGTCGATGGCATCGACCTCAGCATCAAGGGCGGCGAGACGCTGGGCCTCGTCGGCGAGTCCGGCTGCGGCAAGTCCACCCTCGGACGCACCATCACCCGCCTCGAACATCCAACCGGCGGCAGCGTCGGCTTCCGCGTCGACAACGAAATGCTCGATATCACCAACCCACTCTCCTCCCTGAACTCTCGCATGAGCGTAAAGTCCATCATCGCCGAGCCGTTCATCCTCCATCGCGCCGCCCGCGGCAAAGAACTGGAAGAACGTGTCGCCCAACTGCTCACCACCGTCGGCCTGCAGCCCCACCACATGCAGCGCTTTCCCCATGCCTTCAGCGGCGGCCAGCGCCAGCGCATCGCCATCGCCCGCGCCCTCGCCCTGCAGCCGCAATTCATCGTCTGCGATGAGCCCGTCTCCGCCCTCGACGCCTCGGTGCGCGCCCAGATATTGAACCTGCTCATGCAGCTCCAGCAACAGTTCGGGCTGACCTATCTCTTCATCTCCCATGACCTGGCCGTCGTTCGCCATGTCAGCGACCGCATCGCCGTCATGTATCTGGGCCAGATCGTCGAGCGCGGCCCGACCGTCGCCATCTGCCAGACCCCCCAACACCCCTATACAGAAGCCCTGCTCTCCGCGATTCCCATGCCTGTCGCCAGGCACGGACGCCGCAGCAAACGCATCGTCCTCACCGGCGATGTACCCAATCCCGCCAACCCGCCGTCTGGCTGCCGTTTCGCGCCCCGCTGCCCCTATAGGCAGCAGATCTGTGACGAGGAAGTCCCGGAGCTGAGGCCCACGCGCCAGGGCCACACCGCCGCCTGTCACTTCGCCGATGAACTCGACCTCGTCGGCATAGGAAAGACAGGCGCCCAACCGACAACCGCATGACGCACCGCGCAGACTGCAGTCAGAGCCACCGCATAGCACCCGGCCAAACACACGCGAGGAGGTCCATCCCATGAAATTCGCAGCTGTTATCAGCCCGTTCGACTGGGCCTGGTTCTTCGGGGCGTGGGGCAAACCGGCCGCCTCAATCGTCCTCGACCGCCTCCACTGGGCAGGCGTCCGCAAAATCTACCTGCGCGTGCGCCAGTGTCAATGCTACTACCCCAGCAAGGCCGACATGCCGGGCATCCACTTCTGGACGCCGCAAAACTGCGTGGCCGAAGGCTCCTGGGGAACGAAGGGCCATGAATGGCAGTGGTGGCCGCAAGCCTACGACTTCAACACCTACGACGCCCCGCGGCTCTTCATCGACCGCGCCCACGAGCTGGGCATGGAAGCCTATGCCTGGCTCGAACAGGCCGAGGCGCACGGCCACGGCTGGGAATCCCGCTTCTCTCGCGAACACCCCGAACTGCTGACCCGCAATCGCGACCGCCAGGTCGTGAACGGCAACCTCTCCTTCGCCTTTCGCGAGGCCATCGAATTCCGGCTGGCGATCCTGCGCGAAATGCTGGAATACCGCTTCGACGGCATCGCCATCGACTTCCAGAAAGGCGGCGACCACCGCAACCCTCGCGTCGACGCCGACGGAACATACTTCGCCCACTACGACCCGCCTGTCATCGAAGCCTTTGCGAACGAGACGGGACGCGACCCCTTCACCATCCCTAATAGCGACCCCGAATGGCTGCGTTTCCGCGCAAACTACCTCACCGAGTTCTTGCGGCAAGCGCGTGCCCTGCAAAAATGGCTCCAGCCGCAGCAGGATTTTGGCGTGATGGGCATTCCCAAGGGGAAACCAATGCCCGCCAAAGTCGTCCGTTCTTCAACCGATCACAGTAGCGCCTCCGCGGCAACCGCACCCGCCGCCGGGCCCCTCGAAGGAAACCTCGAAGACCACGATACCTGGACCTCCGAGGGGCTGGTCGATTTCCTTGTAACCACACCCCTGGCCCAGCAGACAACGCCCTATGATCCCGATGTCTACCGTTCAATCATCCGCGGGGCCAGGAGCCATCTGCAGGGCCCATGCCAACTCCGGCTCTGGCAGCTCGCATGGGGCGCATCTTCGGAGCGCGTCCAGGAAATGGTCCACGCCGCCGCCGAGATCGCCGCCGCCGAAGGCGTCGAAGAGGTCGTCTTCTTCCAGGCCATCAGCTTCGAAGACGCACGCTGGAGCAAAAGTGAAGTCACCTGGAACGCCTTGCGCAACGCCATCGCCGACGTCAGCGGCCGGCCGCAAGACAAAGTGGCCCCGCCTGAACCCTGGCGACTGCGCTGACGCATTTTCTATTCAGTTCTGCATGCGGGAAGGGAGAAATACGCAGTACGACTGACTGCTCGCTACGAAACAACCATCGCTTGAAAGAGGAGAACAAAATGACCGACGAAAAACTCTACCACGAACACCTGCACGGCCCCTGGCACGAAAGATGGGGCATATGGCACAGCGACCCCGAGGTACGCCAGGGCGGCGACATGCAACGCCGGACCATGCGCCAGACCACCTACGAATACCTCTGGCCCTTCGAATACCCCAACTTCACCATCCGTTCCACCTGGTGGGGCGAGAGACACGGCCGCGAACTCGACCTGCCGCCCGCTGGCTACATCACCGTCGTCGAAGAGCAGCCGATCGTGGCCGTTACCGTCATCGGCAGCGCCTGCTCCCCGCCGGGCTGGATCATGATTGATGG
>VYDA01000127.1 GCA_009843665.1 Caldilineaceae bacterium SB0675_bin_29
GCCCCTGCCCCTGATGAGCCGGCCGAGGGTGGTACGCTCACCGTCGCCGTGCGCAGTCCAATTGGTGGTCTGGACCCCGCGAAGATTGTTGGCTATCCATCTGGCCCGGCCATCCTATATCTCATCTCCAACAAGCTTGTACGTGTAGGCACCGATCTCAAACTGTACCCAGACTTGGCAGAGTCCTGGGAATCTTCAGATGATGGGCGTGAATGGACCTTCAAACTGCGAGACGATGTCACCTTCCATGATGGAACACCGTTCAACTCGGAAGCTGTGAGAGCGCATTTCGAGCATGCACGAAATCCGGAGGTCGCTGCTACATCTTCAACGCGCTTCGATCAGATAACATCCATCGAAACGCCCGATGACTACACGGTGATCCTGCGAACGGACGAACCCTTCGGGCCGTTCTTGAACTACATGACTGCCTACATGAGGGTCACAATGAGTCCGGCATCCTACGAGAAGTACGACGCCAAAGAGGTGGGAATGCATCCTGTCGGCGCCGGCCCCTATAAGGTCGTCGAATTCAAGCCGAACGTAAGCCTCACTCTGGAGCGCAACGAAGATTATCATGGCGGTCGCCCTGCACTGGATAGGATTATCGTCATCCCTGTTCCTGAGGCGAGCGCACGTGCCAATCTTCTGCGTACGGGCGAAGTGGACGTGGCTGAAGATATCCCTGTTGAAGAAATGGCAGACCTGGAAGCCGATCCTAACATCAGGGTGATTAGGCAGAAGTCCCTCAACCACGTCGGAGCCAGCTTCAACTTCGACCAACCTCCCTTCGATGACATTCGAGTGCGGCATGCCTTCAACTACGCCATTGACAAGGTCACCTTGGTTGACACCGTCTTTGGAGGCGCGGCGACCATCATGGACTCACCCCTGGCCCCGGGAATGATAGGGTACAAGAGCATCGGGACATATAGCTATGACCCGGAGAAGGCAAAAGCCCTGCTCAAGGAAGCCGGCTGGGAAGACACCGATGGGGACGGCATCGTCGACAAGGACGGAGAGCCATTCAGGACAACCTATGCCTACTATGAAGAGTTCCTCAGATCTGCTGAAGTGGCACAGGTGTTGCAAAGCGATTTGAAAAAGGTAGGTGTAGACCTTGAGCTCAGAGCCGTCGAGCTCGCATCTTATGGGGCGTCCATATTACCGGAGCGCGGAGAAAACCAATTCGGTATGTGGCTGTGGAAATTCAACCCATCAGCCGGTAGTTCCACCCGTTACCTCACTTTTGACTTCCGCTCTAATCCGGAATCAACAGGGTTACCCTACGAGGGCAACGCCGGTTGGTACAGCAACCCTGAACTGGACGCACTCTTTGCAGAAGCTTGGCTCGAAGTAGACCAGGAAAAGCGCGCGGAAAAACTTGGAGAAATCCAGGAAGTGATTTGGCACGATGCGCCATGGCTCTGGCTCTATATGTCGGACCTCCTGGTCGGTGTGCGAGAGAATGTCCACGGAGTAGATGTCTACCCGATGTCATTCCTCCACCTCAGTGAAGCCTGGAAAGAGGAATGAGCGTCCCGATAACCCACTGGTAGATTCATGATATCCAGGGAAGATACGGCTCCCCAGCCTATCTTCCCTGTTCAAGTTGGTGCAAATGGACAAGTACGTATTACGCCGGTCGATAATTGTTTTCCCTACGGCTTTGGCTGTCGTGACACTTGTCTTTCTGATCCTCCACATTGCCCCGGGTGACCCGGCTCGAATAGGACTGGGCCAGGTCGCATCGTCCGAGGATATTGAGCGTGCCCGGGCTCAGCTGGGCCTTGACGATCCCCTCCTTATCCAGTATGTGCGTTTCCTGGCCCGAATGGTGACGGGAGACTTGGGGACCTCCTTCATTACGCATGAACCGGTAGTGGGCTTGATCCTGTCCAGGCTCCCTGTCACCTTGCAACTGACTTTTATGGCCATGTTGCTTAGCACCATTGTCGGAGTCTCAGCCGGCGTCATCTCCGCAGTTCGACGTAACACTGCTTACGACTATCTGACTCTGACCGCTGCCGTCATCGGTTACTGCACACCCAACTTTTGGCTGGCTCTACTGCTTATCATTGTCTTCTCAGTCAATCTCCGTTGGCTGCCCTCAATAGGCAAACAAGCCCTGGACCTGAAGTACGTGATTTTGCCCACGTTGTCCTTGTCAGCGCCACTGATTGCCATCATTGCCCGTTTGACACGCGCCGGCATGCTGGAGGTCATCAATTCGGATTACGTCCGCACGGCACGCGCCAAAGGTCTGGCGGAAAGGGCCGTGATCTCCCGTCATGCGCTTCGTAATGCGCTGATACCTGTCGTGACCGTCCTTGGCCTGCAGCTTGGTAGCTTGCTGGGCGGAACAGTCGTCGTCGAAACCATCTTCAGTTGGCCGGGCATTGGTTGGTTACTCTTCAGTGGAATTAGCCAGCGTGACTACCCGGTTGTACAGGGAGTCGTATTGTTCTATTCCGTCGTCTTCATGTTTGTTACGCTGGCCGTCGATATCGGTTACTCCTATCTCGATCCGCGCGTGCGTTATGAGTAATATTCCTGAACCTCAACTAGAGGGCCTCGAAATCAGAAAGCCGGAGTCTCAGTCCAGACTCAGTGCGAGGCTGGCAGAGTACTATGCAATTTTTCGCGGCAACAAGCTGACCTCCCTCGGGGCATCCATCACTCTTATCTTTTTTGTTTTGGCCGTCTTTGGTCCTGAAATCGCACCATTCGATCCGACTATTGTGGAACTGCGTGACCGGCTGCAGGGCCCTTCAGCCAAGCACATCCTGGGAACGGACGAAATGGGACGCGATGTTGCCAGCCGCCTGCTCCATGGCGCACGAATTTCCACAGGTGTAGCGCTACTGAGTGTTGCACTGGCCGTCCTGTTTGGCGTGGCCCTGGGAGCGACCGCAGGATACTTTGGCGGTACGTGGGACATGGTCGCTATGAGGTTGGTCGATATACTGCTGGCCTTTCCAAGCCTCATCCTGGCCATTGCGCTTATCAGTGTCCTTGAGCCTGGCGTAACCAGTCTTATCATTGCAGTGAGTGTCACCCGCCTACCTACTCTCGCGCGCCTGGCGCGTGGGAGTATTCTGGCAACCAAAGAATTCGACTATGTACTCGCCGCCCGCTGTGTGGGCGTCTCTGATCGGCTGATTTTGCTAAAGCATCTCCTGCCCAACGCGATGAGCCCGCTTGTGGTTCAAGCCACTCTGTCCACCGGTGGTGCAATTATTCATGCTGCCACCCTTGGGTTCTTGGGGCTCGGCGTGCAAGCCCCCACACCGGAATGGGGTGCAATGCTCAGCCGCGGACGCACCTACACCACGATCGCACCTCACGTCGTCATCTTTCCTGGATTGGCCATCGCCCTGTTTGTCTTTGGGCTCAATACCTTTGGTGATGGTCTGCGAGACTCCTTGGATCCCATGTTGCGTCGACTTGCACGTTGACCGGCCTGGGACGCAAAGCTGGGAAACCGGAGAGCAGGAACATGGGAGTATACGAGAAACTGGGCGTCAGAACAATGATAAACGCCGTCGGCAACGGTACCGCCGCCGGCGGCTCCATCATGCGCCCAGAGGTCTTTGCCGCGATGGAGGATGCCAGTCGCTCATTCGTAAGGCTGCCTGAACTGCTGCAAAAAGCAGGGCGTCGGGTCGCGGAACTGGCCGGCGTTGAAGCGGCCTTTATCACTGCCGGGGCAGCAGCCGGTGTGACGGTCGCCGTCGCTGCCTGCATGACGGGAAAGGACGATGCCAAAGTCCACCAGCTGCCCAATACGGATGGCATGAAAGATGAAGTAATCATCCAGGTCATGCAGCGCAACTACTATGAGTTGATGATTCGGCTTGCTGGTGCAAGGCTTATCGAAGTGGGTCTGGCTAACCGGACCTACCCCTGGCACATCGAGGCAGCCATCAATGAACAGACGGCGGCGATCGTTCATTTCGTTGCGTATTCTCCTCCGCAAGACCTGCCAGTCGAAAACGTGATTGAAATCGCACACAAGCACGGATTGCCTGTAATCGTGGATGCTGCTGCCGAATTTCCACCATTCTCCAATCTCAGACGGTATGCCGATATGGGGGCCGACTTGACAATTTTCAGTGGGGGCAAAGGACTCCGTGGCCCGCAGTCATCCGGCCTCATATTGGGGAGAGAAGACCTCATTGAAGCATGTACAATGCACTCAAGTCCCAATCACGGGGTAGGGCGCCCCCCAAAGGTAGGAAAAGAAGAAATCATTGGCCTGGTCACAGCCTTGGAGTTGTTCGCAAGCGAAGAATTCTCACAGGCAGAACTAAACAGCTATGAAGAACGGACCGCCTACATTGTAGAAGCCCTGTCCCACACTCCTGGAATCGTGGCATACCGTGAGACCGCTCCGCCATCTTCGTTCTCGGAACTGAGTGGGGCAGCGCCGGAAGGCGTGCCTCTTGCGCATGTGGAATGGGAGGAGGCCATAATACCCAAGTCCAAAGAGGAAGTACGCCAGGAACTGGCGGAAGGCAGCCCCGGCATCATGGCAGCGTTCTCTCCGAAGGGCATTTCACTTGCGCCGCACACCATGCAACCGGGTGAAGAACGCATCGTCGCCGAACGAGTGGCTCAGTTACTTAGCACGCAAGAGTAAGTTTTTTGTCCATTCGGCGATGGTTGGAAATCGGCCGCAATCCCAAGGTGCATAGCCATAAATTGTGAGAAAGGGGAGTTACATGACACAACCACAGGTAGAACTCTTAGCCACTTGGGGGATCCCTGAAGGCGGGAGCGGCGACAATGCCTTCCGCCGGCCCGAGGCGCTGGCAACCGACAGCGCGGGGAACCTTCTTGTGGCCGACACGGGAAACCATCGCATACTGAAGTTGGACCCCAACGGAAACTTGATTTGGAAGATCGGGGGGATCGACGACGCAGGGGAGCCCTGGGCCGGCACGGCCATGGCAGAATTCAACAGCCCGCAGGCCATCTGTACTGACAACGAGAACAATGTTTACGTCTGCGACACGCTCAACTGCCGCGTCCAAAAATTTGACGGGGATGGCAATCAGTTGCTGATCTTTGGCACTCAGGGGCTGGGCTACGGGCAGTTCGGTGGTGAGGGCCCACTGGGCATCGCTATCGATGAGAATGGCTATATGCTGGTGTGCGACACCCATACCAGTATTGGAGGCAACCACCGGGTTCAGAAATTGGATCAAAATGGACACTTTGTCGCCCAGTTTGGCAGCTACGGGACAGGGCTGGGGCAGTTTGGCGGTGCGATGCCCGTCCGCGAGTATGGACTCGACTTTGGGCCGGGTATTGGGCCAGGCCCGATTGGACCCACAGGCATCGCGGTCAATCAGAATGCGCAACACATAAGCGACAAGAACAATTGGGGTGCAGACATCTACGTCGGAGACTGTGACAACGACCGCCTCCAGGTCTTTAAGGGAATTGGACTCTGTGACGGAAGTTTCGGCGACGGGGTTGTGTTCCGGCCTCGCCAACTGTCCATGGATGGCAGCGGTCGCCTCTATGTCAGTGGTGTGCACAAACACGAACCACCAATGGAGACTTACGATCTGACCGACCCTCTGAAATGGCGCGTCGTCGAGGAATCCCGCTGGGTGTTGGCATTTGATGTCGGTTCTAAACAGTTAATTGGAAGAATCGGGACGAAGGAAGCGCATGACCGGATGACCCATAACTATGGAGCCGGGCTACACCGCCACGGCTACGGCCTGGCTGTATGCAAAGCCGACGACAGCATCGTATATGTCCAGGGCGATAACCTGGTTTTCAAGTACCAAGTGACTTGGTGAAAGGGACGCCTGAACCATGAACGAACCAAGAAAAGAGCTGTTGGCTGTCTGGGGTCCCTATGAAACAGGCTGGGGAGACGTAGAATTTGATAACCCGGAGGGGCTGGCTTCAGACAGCCTGGGAAACATCTATGTCGCTGATGAGGCCAATCATCGCGTGCAGAAAATAGACCCGGACGGCAACCTGATTCACATGATTGGCGGTGTGCGCACCGGGGATCCTCTCGGGGAGCGACCCAGGCCCGGGACTGCGCCAGGGGAGTTTCAGATGCATCGGCCTGTGCATGTCGATCCTGAAGACAATCTCTTTGTTGGCGACAGTCAGAACTGCCGCGTTCAGAAATTCGACGCCCAGGGAAACTTCCTGATGCTCTTTGGCAGCATGGGCAATGGGCCGGGACAGTTTGGCGGCCTTTCAGGACCCAACGGTGTCGCCGTGGATGAAGAAGGTTTTATCTATGTCACGGATACGCACACTCTCCTCGGCGGCAACAACCGAGTGCAGAAGTTTGACGCTCGTGGCCATTTTATCAAGGCTTGGGGGGAACATGGCACAGGACCAGGCCAATTCGCGGGCGGAATACCCCTGCGCGGGCGTTATGGTCACGATCACTTAGGAAGCACTATCCCTGAAGGTCCCTACGGCATTGCCATCGGCAACAACAGCGGGCATCTCTACATAGCCGATTCTGACAACAGTCGGATTCAGGTTTTTGACCGGGAGGGGCACTTCATTCGTTCGGTCGGGGAAGGTATCATCTGGTCCCCAAAGGGAATCTGTCTGGACAGCCAGGAAAACATCTACGTCGCCGACTACCACATGGTCCCGGGCCTGGCTGGCTTAACCGTTCCACCCGTATTACCGGAACATCGCATGCTCTGGGTACTGGACAAGGATGGTGCCCTGCTGCTCAAAATCACAAATGAAGATGCCGGCGGACTCTATGTACACGGCGGGGGCAGGCACCACGCCGTCGCAGTAAGCAAAGCCGACGAGAGCCTGCTCTACTTTCAGGCAGGCCACCACATTCTTAAATGGCGTATACACTGGTAACGGGTAAGGCCGACGTACCGAGAAAATCAGGGAGATGCGAACGATGGGAGTCTACGAAAAACTGGGCGTGAAGACCAAGATCAACGCTGTCGGCAACGGTACTGCCATTGGCGGGTCGATTATGGCCCCCGAAGTGATTTCGGCAATGCAGGAGGCCGGTCAGAACTTCATCGACTTGAACGAACTGCTGGCCAAGGCAGGTCAGTATATCGCAGACTTGGTCGGCGTTGAGGCCTGCTATATTACTTCCGGTGCTGCGGGCGGGGTGCTCATATCGATTGCAGCCTGTATGACAGGCAAAGATTGGGCCAAGGTTCACCAGCTCCCCAATACCCGGGGGATGAAAAACGAAGTTGTTATGCAGGTGATGCAAAGGAACTACTATGAACTGATGGTTAGGGAGGCCGGGGCGACGCTCATCGAGATCGGGCTGGCCAATACGACCAACTCCTGGCACTTGGAAGCCGCTCTCAACGAGCAGACAGCGGCCATCATTCACTTTGTTGCCTATAGTCCTCCCCATGACCTGCCACTCCAGGATGTGATTGACATCGCGCATAAGCAAGACGTTCCGGTGGTCGTGGATGCTGCAGCAAAATTCCCTTCCTTTTCCATTCTGAGAGAGTACGTTGATATGGGAGCGGACCTGGTCATTTTCAGCGGCGGCAAGGGGATCCGAGGACCGCAATCGTCAGGCCTGATTTTGGGACGAAAGGATCTGATCGAGGCCTGTGCGATGAATGGGAGTCCCTACCACGGTGTTGGCAGGCCGTGCAAGGTCGGAAAAGAAGAGATCATCGGCCTGGTGACGGCGTTAGAACTCTTCTCGGATCCGGAGTATGAACGCAGAGAGTTGGAAGGCTGGCACCTGCGCACAAACTACGTCGTGGAAACGTTGTCCGATCTATCGCATGTGACCGTACAAGCTGGATTCCCCAGGGACTTTGCCGGTGTGGAAGTAAAACCTAGGATTGTGCCCGTGACTGTGGTGACATGGGACGATCTGGCCATCCCCATGACGAAGGAACAAGTGGCCTCAGAGCTGCTGGAAGGTGACCCGGGGATTTACGTGGCCACATCCCGAGATGGTATTGTAATCGCCCCGCACACGTTACTCCCTGGCGAAGAACGCATTGTGGCGGAACGAGTTGGCGCAGTCTTGGCGAGGTAGAGTTTGGACAGAAGAGGTTTGAACCTATCTCTCTCTTGGATGCTCTAATCGTTTGGAGTTGACAGGTATAAACAACATCAAGATCATAGCGCCGCGCTGAAAGCCACCACAATCCTCAGATCTGCTTTGAGGTATTGTGGTGGTTGGATCCAGTACGCCCTAACGCCCCGGCAGCACAACCACTGCCCGTCCCCTCATCACATGCTCCGCCCGCTGCTGACCATATGGGCGAACTCTCGTATACCTCTGGCAGCAGACAAACCATGTCCAGTCCGCTTTCAACCCTGAAGTAGTTGAGGCGCCTCCTCTGACCACTGACCACTGACCACTAACCACTGCAGTTCTGGGCGGTCGGGCCTATTCGGCCCTCCCTTGTGGGGGGGGGG
>VYDA01000124.1 GCA_009843665.1 Caldilineaceae bacterium SB0675_bin_29
GGCGACCGCATCTCGGCCCAGTTCGGCAGCTACGATATGGCTGACGAGCGGCAGCATGTCGCCTTCGGCCATAAATGGCTGCCGCAGCTGATGACCCAGCACGGGATCGAAAGGCCGGTGGACGAGTTTGTCAAGGAGACGGTAGCCCTGTGGGAACAGGAGTACATGTCGGGCACGTTGCCCATCCATGAACAACCGGAGACCACCGTTCAGTAGGCAACTGTTGTAACCAGCCGCCTGCCAATAACCGCTGGAAACAGCCCATGGACCGCAGTCACTATCGCACTCTAGGACGAACCGGATTATCGGTCTCTCCAATCGCCTTGGGGACGGTTGAACTGGGGATGGATTACGGCATCCCCGTACCCGACCACTACGGCCGCCCCTCCTCGTCTGCCGCCGAACGCCTGGTGGGCGCGGCGCTGGACGCCGGCATCAGTTTTATTGACACCGCCCAGGCCTATGGAAACAGCGAAGCGGTCCTCGGCCGTGCCCTTTTCGGCCGCCGCAAACGGGTCGTGCTGGCTACCAAAGCGACTGTGCAAGCCGGTGGAAAGACGCTGCGCGGCCAGGCCTTGCGCCGGGCCATGCTGTCAGGCCTCGAGAACAGCCTCCGCTCCCTGCAGACCGACTACGTCGATATCTGGCAGATCCACAACGTCGACGCCGACCTCCTCGAACAGGCCGACCTCGTAGCCGAGATCTTCTCAGAAGCACGCGCAAGCGGCATGATTCTCTGGCGCGGCGGCTCATTTTACGGCCCCGACCTACCGCTTGCCGCCCTCAAGCTGGAGCTGTTTGACGCCATACAGGTCACCTATTCGCTCTTCGACCAGCGCCTGGCGAGCAGGGTATTTCCCACGGCCAGAAGGAGAAATGTTGGCGTCATGGTGCGCTCGGTCCTGCTGCAAGGGGTCCTGACCGAACGCGCCGACTACCTGCCCGGCAGGCTTGAACCCTTGAAAGCACGTTCGAGGCGGTTCCGCCAGCTTGTTTCCGAGGCCGCCAGCAAGTCTCGGCATGCAGCCGGCCGCGGCCTCACGCCGGCGCAGGCAGCCATCGCCTTTGCACTGGCCGAGTCGCGCATCGGCTCCGTCCTCGTCGGTATGCGTACCGAAGCGGAGCTCGAAGAGAATTTGGGAGCGGCAAGCGCGACACTCTCCCCCGACCTGATCCACGAGCTGCGCCAGCTGCGAATCGACGATCCCGTGCTGCTCAACCCAAGTTACTGGCAGGACGACCTGGTGGCCGCAGCCAAAAGGATGCGACAGAGCTGACCTTGGAAAGCTGATCTATCGTAGGCAAAGAATTCGGTCGCCGAGCGTGCGGCCGCTATCCGGCTCCCGCGAGTCCGAGTCGGATCGTAAACACTCAGGGATGTAGGGAGGTATAGAAGATGGAATTTCGCCAGTTAGGCAATTCTGAACTGAACGTCAGTTCAATCGGCTTGGGCAGCGTGACCTTCGGCCGCGAAATCGACGCCGAAACGTCCTTTTCGATTCTCGACTACGCCATGGACAAGGATATCAACCTGATCGACACCGCCGAAGTCTATTCCGCCGGCGGATCCGAAAAGGTACTGGGCCAGTGGCTCTCACGCGGCAGTAACCGCCAGAAAGTCGTGTTGGCGACCAAAATCGCGCCGCCACTGGGCCGGGAACGCGTCCTGCAATTCGCCGACGATAGCCTGCGCCGGCTGCAGACCGACGTCATCGATCTATACCAGCTCCACGCTTACGATGAAGGCACGCCATTCGAGGAAACGCTGGATGCTCTCAATACGCTTGTGGAGCAGGGCAAGGTACGCTACGTCGGCAGCAGCAATTTCGCCTCGTGGCAGCTTTGCAAGGCGCTATGGATTGCCGATTTGAACGGCTGGGCGCCCATGGTATCTGTTCAGCCCAACTACAACGTCGCCATCCGTGATATTGAGGCCGAAGTCCTGCCATTCTGTGCAGACCAGAACATTGGCGTGATCTCATACAGCCCGCTTGGCGCCGGCTTCCTCACCGGCAAGTACACCAAGACCTGGACCGCACCCGAGGGGACCCGCTTCGACGTCATGCCCGACCATTGGGATATCTACGAAAACGACGCCTCAATGCGCCGCATGGAGGGCCTGCGTGAAGTGGCTGCTGATACCGGCATCTCAATGGTACAGCTTGCGCTGGCATGGGTAATCGGTCAACCCGGCGTCACCTCGGTCCTGATCGGCTGCCGCAGCAAGTCCCACGTTGACCAGGCCTTCCAAGCCGAAGCAATGGGGCTGGCTCAGGAGCTGCGCGACAGGATCAATGCGCTGGGCTAACAGCACGCCCTTTCGGACCGCGTAGAAGGTCCATACCTAAGCGACATTTCACAGGGAGAAGGAAACAATGAAAACTTACCGCGCCGCTGTAATCGGTTGCAGTCGCATGGGCGGCTTCATCGATAACGAAGTGGTCGGCTACGCCAGGATCGCGCTGCCCTACTCACACGCCGCCGGCTACACGACCTGCGACCGTACGGACCTCGTCGCCTGCGCCGACCTCCGCACCGACGTCATGGCCGAGTTCGGCAATCTGCACGGCGTACCTGCGGCTGGACAGTACACCGACTACCGCGAGATGCTCGCCAAAGAGGATCTGGACATCGTCAGCGTGGCCACACAGCCGGAGCCGCGCGCCGCGATCGTCGTCGACTGCGCCGACAGCGGCGTCAAAGCGATCTATGCCGAAAAAGCAATGGCCGCCTCAATGGCCGACGCCGACGCCATGGTCGAAGCAGTTGAGAGGAACGGCGCCATTCTCAATCTCGGGACCAACCGGCGCTATGATACCAAGTACGACCGCATGAAGGAGATCATCGACAGCGGAGAGCTAGGCGACCTGCAGCACATTATCATCTATAACGTCGGCCCGTTGTTCAATTCCGGCAGCCACTTTCTCGACTTGGTCCTGAGGCTCAACAACGATGAGCCTGCCGAATGGGTGCAGGGTCACCTTCCCGAAGGCGACAGTCTGATCGACGGCGACGTTCTTACCGACGACCCGCGCGGCGAAGGGACCATTCAGTTTTCGAATGGGGTAAAGGCCCACGTCCTGCTCACTGCCCGCTCCTCGGATACTGAGGCGATCTGTTCCGAAGGAACAATTACCGCGTTGGGCGACGGCAGCGAATGGCAGGTGCGGAAAGCCGCCCCTATAGGCCTGCGAGGGCGCAACGAGCTTCAGTTCGCGCCGGCGCCGCAGACACCCCCGACCAGCTCCACACTGCGAGCCGTCCAGGACCTTGTCCATGCGCTCGACACCGGTCAACCTCCCAGGGGCGGCGTGCGCGCAGCCCGCGCCGGCAACGAACTCATCTTCGGCATCATCGAATCACATCTGCAAGGTGGGGCACGCGTCGAACTCCCGCTGCAGAAGCGCACGACCCGCATGGTCCGCGACCATACGCCGCGACAGCCGAAGTATACGCCTGATTAAGTGATGGAGATCGCTTTCCGGACCGCCGGCTCAAAAGGCCAAGACGGTAGAGCCGCCGGTCAGCGCAAATAGGGCCGGGGATTCCTTTCCACTTCGGCCAGGAGCGTGTCAACGTAGCTTCGGATCCCAAATAGCCGACAGGCCGCGTCGCCTACTCGTCCGTGCCGCGGTCCCCCTGTACTTTCCCAGAACGCGCCCAGCTTAACGCGGTCCAGTGCGGGGAATGCAGGTTCACGCTCTGTGCCCCGGCTCCGGACGCGCAGTGCGTGCCAGTACATCGCCTCGACCAGATGGACGTAGGTCGAAGTGTAGTAGTCCACGCCCAGCATCAGCAGTTTTCCGCCCGCCTGATACCCCCTGTACATGGGCGAATGCAGGCCGAACGTCTTACCCCACGGCCTGCGGTCCCAATGGGAACCGTACCCCTCCTCACGAAGATGCCCGGCGACAAACTCTTCCGCCCCTCTTCCCCGTGCCGCCACCGAATGTGAGTAGTGGTCTGAACGGTAGACGCCGGGCATCTGTCGAAACTGCTCCGTTATCCATCCGACCGTAGATGGTGTGCTGTCGATATCCCATGTTTCTGGACGCAACTCCCACTTGACCAGGTTGAAGGAGGGCATCAGCAACAGACCTCCCGGACCGATTGCGCCTTCCAGGGCCTTGATCACGCTTTCGGCACCGCCCTCAACAGGTCCGAGTGATTTGAAGGAGGAGTGAACAAAGAGGGTATCGCCCGCCTCTACGCCAAGTCGCCGTAGGTCGCAAGTCAGATTGCAGCTGTTATATGAGGGCATGGCAAGAGAACTGTTCGGTCGAGGCCGCTACGGAGCAATGGCCGCCCAAACATCCATCACGCAATCTTGCCGCGTCCCGCCGCGGACCGAGTCGAAGCAGACCTGCCGTTCATCTTGGCTCCAGCGAAGAGGCATGCCGCAACGGCTTCTCCAGCACCGAATGAGCGATGGCCGTCGTTTTCGCATTCAATTCAAAACGGTGATCGCGATGTGGGGTCGATTATGTAGTTTCAGTCAGGTAAGTGAGGCTTTTCTTGCACCTGATTTCGTCCTCGGTCATGTCAGCGATCAACGTGCCCCAATGTCGCGGCGGCGTCCGCGGTTCGCCTGTGAACTCGAAGCCTTCCTCGTCCAGGCGCAAGCTACTTCCTTCCAGGCCGCCATAGCCCAGCCGTTCACGCGTGACGATCATCTCTTGGACTGCCGCCAGCGCGCGGGCGTCGAACAGGCCCAGTCTTTCCTTCAGTTTCTGAATTCTGTCCTTTTGACCGTAGCACTGGTATTGCGTTTCTGCGTTCAGATAATGTATGTAGAATGTGCGGCGCAGGTCCCCTGTGCGGTTGCCCGCCGAGCCGTGCGGCGCCGAAATACAGTGAAAACTGACATCGCCCGGCTCCATTTCCACCGGCACCGCGCCCAGCTCCTCGAACAGAGACTGCTCGGAAAAGTTCTCCACCTCCACGTGGCCCACCAGGTGGTGCCCTGGGATCACCCACACACAGCCGTTCTCGACAGTTGAGTGGTCCAGGTAGATGTCAGCATCGATGTTGGGAACGGAGTGCGTCGCCGTCCATTCCGGATCGCCGTACGGAGGATCCTGGTGCCAGTGAATAGGCAGATCCCCTTCGGGAATCTTGCAGACAAACGAGTCTACCACCGGCATGAAGGGATGCCCGATCAACTGACCGAAACAGGTCAGCAGCGTCGGGTTGACCGTCACCGCCTGGAAAGCCGGGTCGCGGTCCCACATCCTTTCGCTTCGGAAGTAGGTCGGGACACCCTGATTATTGGCGCGGTAGCGATGCTGGGTCTGGGCGGTATCCGCCATCCCTTCTTCTACCACGCGATCGGCCGCTGCGCGCAGAGCCGCCAGCTCCTCGCCCTGTATGACGCCCCTGGCAACGACAATACCGTCTCGGTGAAACTGATCGATCTCTGCCTGTGTGAACATGCGCCTACCTTCCGTTCAAGAAAGCATCACGTTCTCTTGCCCTCTCGCCTCTGATGGGAACGAAACAAGGGTGGGAGCAACCCACCTGCCTATTTGCTACAGGTTTGCAGAGTGGCTCCAATATAGGAAGCCCGCTGGAGGGAGAAGGGATATCGGGAATGAAGCCCGATCCACTAATGCCCGCAAGCGGGATACTAGATGGTTCGCCTGCATTACGCTGCCGGCGTCAAAAAGGTCAGACTCTTCTTGCGCCTGATCTCGTCCTCGGACATGGCGGCGATCAGCGGGCCCCAGTGCCTGGGAGGTGTCCTCGGTTCGCCCGTAAACTCAAACCCTTCCTTCATCAGCCGCACGTCGCTTCCATCCAGACCGCCATAGCCCAACTCCACCCGCGCATCAATCATCTTCTGTGCCGCCGCCAAAGCCCGCGCGTCAAACAGACCCCGCTCCTTCTCCAACGCCTGGACGTAGCCAAGGTGGCCGTAGCACTCCTTTTGAACCTCGGCGTTCATGTAGTGCACGTAGAAGGTACGCCGCAGGTCACCGGTCCGGTTGCCGGCCGAGCCGTGCGGAGCCGACAAACAGTGGAAACTGACATCGCCCGGCCCCAACTCGATCGGCACCGCCCCCAGTTCATCGAACAGCATCTCCTCAGAATACTTCTCCACCTCAACGTGGCCCACCAGGTGATGCCCCGGAATCGCCCACACGCAGCCATTCTCAATCGTCGAGTGATCCAGATATATGTCGGCGTCGATGTTGGGGATCGGGTGTGTATCCGGCCACTCCGGGTCGCCAAACGGCGGGTCCTGGTGCCAGTGCACCGGCACATCGCCTTCCGGAATCTTGCAGACGAAAGAATCGACGATTGGCATGAAGGGGTGTCCGACCAGTTGACCGTAATGCGCCAGCAACGACGGGTTCGCCGTCACCGCCTGAAAGACCGGATCCCGGTCCCACATGAACTCGCTGCGAAAATACGTGCGCGAGCCGTCCGGATTCGGCCGGTAGCGGTGCCCCTCTTCATTGAGACCCGCCATCCCCTCCTCCATCACCCGGTCCGCTGCCTTGCGCAGCGCCGCCAGCTCCTCGCCCTGTATAACCCCCTTCGCCACGATGAATCCGTCGCGATGAAATTGGTCGATCTCCGTCTGCGTAAACATATGTCTGCACTCCTTAAAAAAGCTTCTTTACGTTTTCTGGTTTTTTCAAGTGGGGACTAGGCAGCGCCTGCGAAGGTATTGCCCCCTACACCTGTCCCGTACTCAGCCCTTCAGCCCGGTCATCACGACTCCCTTGACAAAGTAGCGTTGCAGGGCAAAGAAGACAAGAATGACCGGAATCACCATAGCCGTCGATGCGGCCATAAGCCAGTCCCAGCGAGCGCGCCCGCCTGCAGATCCAAACGCGCCAACGGCCGCCCGGAAAAGCGCAAGCCCCAGGGCGACCGTGTAGTTCTCCGGCGAGTTGAGATAGAGCAGCGGCCCCATGAAATCGTTCCAGCCGTCGATGAAAGTGAAGATAGCCACCGCGATCAGGCCCGGTTTGGCCAATGGCATCAGAATGCGCGCATAGATGGCGTACTCGTTACAACCGTCGATTCGAGCCGCATCCGCTAGCTCCTCTGGGATGGTGCGGAAGAACTGGCGCAACAAAAAAATGTTAAACGCGCCGCCGCCGAAGAACCATGGTACCGTGAGGGGAAGAAACGTGTCGATCCACTGGAGACGGGCAAAGAGTACATAGGTCGGCACCATCAGAACAATATAGGGCACCATCATCGTAGCAAGAACTATGCTAAACCAGATGTCGCGTCCCACAAAGCGCAGCCGCGCGAAGCCATAGGCACAGAAAGAGGCGGAGAGTAAGACCGCCGCCTCACGCACAATGACAATAATCACTGTGTTCTTGACGTAAATGTGGAACGGCATCGCATTCGGATTTGCCAGCGCTTCAGGATAGTTCAGCCAGCGTATCGGGTTTGGGATTATCTGGGGCGGAAACTGAAAAATGTGAAGTTCGTGCTTCAGCGAACTGCTTACCATCCAAAGGAACGGCAGAGCCATCAGGATTGCACCAACAAGAAGAATCAGTTGAATTAGAGTCCGCTGTCCAACGTTCTTTAACACTTCGCTCTAAAGCCCTTTTGTTCCCTGCCAGCGCCCCGAACGGAGGCCCGCCGATTACCTACTCCTGCCCGGAGCTCTTTGTCAACGAGTATCTTCGTAGTGAATCATGCTTCCCACGTACTTGAAGATGAGTACCGTCAGTCCCATGATGATGATGAATAACACCCACGCGAGCGCAGCCGCATACCCCATCTTGAGGTGCAGGAATCCCGCCCGATACAGATACAGGACGTAGAAGAGCGTGGCGTTCTGCGGACCGCCGCTGGTAATAAGGTATCCCGCGGTAAAGATCTGGAAACTGGCAATGATGCCCATGACCAGGTTGAAGAAAATGACGGGGGACAGGAGTGGGATAGTTACGTGAATCAGCTTGTTCCCGGCGCCGGCCCCGTCGATCTCAGCAGCTTCATAGTACACATCCGGTATACCTTGCAGTCCCGCCAGGTAGATCACCATGGTGGCTCCTAGTCCCCACAGACTCATTAGAATCAGAGCCGGCAAGGCCCATTCCGGTTCCTGTAGCCAGAGGATTTTGGGCAGGCCCACCGCGCGCAGACCGGCGTTGAGCAGTCCGAACTCCGAGTTCAGAATGAAGGCCCAGAGGACCGCGCTCGCAACCGCCGGAACAATGCTGGGGAGATAGTAGACGGTGCGATAGATGCTGATGCCGCGTATCTTCGTATTGAGGAGTAACGCAATGAAGAAACTCAGCACCAGACCGAGAGGGACCGCCACCAGGGTGTACATGGTGGTAACCTTCAGAGTCTGCAGAAAGAGTTCGTCCTCAAACAGGTTCTCGATGTTGTCCAGTCCGACAAAACGCGGTGCCGTGATC
>VYDA01000469.1 GCA_009843665.1 Caldilineaceae bacterium SB0675_bin_29
GGCCTCTCGGCCAGCGTCGTTGGCAGCTCCGCCCAGACCAGGGCCATGAAAGGGGTGGCCGGCCGCCTCAAACTGGAATTTAGCCAGTTCCGCGAGCTCGCCGCCTTTGCCCAGTTCGGCTCCGACCTCGACTCCGCAACCCAGCGCCAGCTCAATCGCGGCCAGCGCATTCAGGAAACGTTGAAGCAGCCCCAGTACGAACCTTTGCAGCTGGACAAGCAGGTCATGAGTCTCTTCGCCGTGAACAACGGCTATGTCGACGACATCGACATCACCGATGTTAAGCGTTGGGAACTGGAAATGCACGCCTACATGGATGCCAACCATCCCGAGATTGGTCAGACGATCCTGCGTGCGCAAGACCTGCCCGATGAATCGGTCGATTCCCTGAGCCTGGCCTTGGAGACCTTCAACAGCAACTGGACCGGATCTGAATAAACCGTAGTTCAGTTGTCAATAACCAGCGCAGATACCCGGCATCTGGCCGCAGATCACTGCGTCTGAGGAGGCATTGGTGGCAAGTACACGTGAGATTCGCCGTCGCATCCGCTCGGTAAGAAACATCTCTCAGGTCACGCGCGCGATGGAGGCCGTGGCCGCATCCAAGATGCGCCGCGCCCAACAACAGGTGATGGCGACACGCCCCTATGCGGAAAAAGCACTCGAAGTCCTCAGCCACATCGCCCGTCTGCACGGCAGCGGCGACGCCTTGGACGCGCTCATAACCGCCAGGGCCGAAATAAAACGAGTCGGGATCGTCTTGATCACCGCCGACCGCGGGCTGGCCGGCGGCTTCAACGCCAACGTGCTGCGGCAGAATGCGGCCTTCATCAAGGAGCAACGTGACCAGGACCGCGAAGTAGAGGTCGTTGCCGTCGGCCGCAAGGGCCGTGACTGGCTTCTGCGTTACGACCCCGTCATCCGCGCCGAATTCACCAACATGCCCGATACCCTCGCCACCGCCGACATCGCTCCCATCTCCCGGACGATTATCGACGACTTTCGCTCGGAGCGTTTCGACGAAGTCCATATCATCTTTACCGACTTCGTCAACACCCTGATCCAGCGGCCCACAGTACAACAGATTCTGCCCGTCGTACCGGACGAGACAACCGCTACCATGCCGCCGGACTATATATTTGAGCCAAGCGTCGAAGCCGTGTTGGAGCAGGTTCTGATCGGCTTCACCGAAGTGCAGATTTTGCAGGCCATGTACGAAAGTATCGCCAGCGAACACTCGGCCCGCATGGTCGCCATGCGCAACGCCACCGAAGCCGCCAATGAACTCGTGGACGAGTTGACATTGACCTACAACAAGGCCCGTCAGGAAGGCATCACCCGCGAACTGATGGACATTATCGGCGGTTCAATCGGTCTCGAATAGATCTGAGTGGGCTGAATTGCCCCTTTCCATAGCAGAACGGAGCATACCATGTCAGAAAATGGAAGCAATGGCCGCATCAGCGGCTCCGTGTCCAGCGTTGTCGGTCCGGTAGTGGACTTCTCCTTCACCGGGGATGGCCTGCCGGAAATCTACGATGCCGTTTACGTCGACCTCGACGACGATTCGACCCTGGTCTGTGAGGTGCAGCAGCATCTCGGCGAAGGCGCTGTCCGTGCGGTGGCCATGAGCTCTACCGACGGCATGCGCCGCGGCATGGAAGGCTACTCCTTCGGCGCCCCCATCACCGTGCCTGTCGGCCCGGGAACATTGGGGCGCATCTTCGACGTGTCCGGCAATACAATCGACAGCGATGAAGAGGTCGACGCCGCCGACCGCTATTCCATCCACCGCGAACCGCCCAGCTTCGCTGACCGCAGCACACAGGCCGAGCTCTTCGAGACCGGCGTCAAGGTCATCGACCTCATCGCCCCCTTCACCAAGGGCGGCAAGACAGGCATCTTCGGCGGCGCCGGCGTCGGCAAGACCGTCATCATTCAGGAGCTGATCAACAACGTCGCCGAGTACCACAGCGGCTACTCCGTCTTTGCCGGTGTTGGCGAGCGCAGCCGCGAGGGCAACGACCTCTGGCACGAAATGCGTGAATCCGGCGTAATCGATTCAACAGTGATGGTCTTCGGTCAGATGAACGAGCCGCCCGGCGCCCGCCTCCGCGTCGGCCTCACGGGCGTCACCATGGCCGAGTACTTCCGCGATGAAGGCCGCGATGTCCTCCTCTTCATCGACAACATCTTCCGTTTCGTGCAGGCTGGTTCTGAAGTTTCGGCTCTGCTCGGCCGCCTTCCCAGCGCAGTAGGCTACGCGCCCACGCTCGGCACCGATATGGGCGAGTTGCAGGAGCGCATCACCTCCACCAATGTCGGCTCAATCACATCGATGCAGGCCGTCTACGTGCCCGCCGATGACTACACCGACCCCGCGCCCGCCACAACCTTCGCCCACCTGGACGCCACCATCACGCTCGAACGCGCCCTCGCTGAGCAGTCGCTCTATCCGGCTATGGATCCGCTTGGCTCCACCAGCCGCATCCTCGACCCGCTCATTGTCGGCGAAGAACACTACAACGTCGCCCGCGAAGTACAGCAGACCCTCTAGCGCTACCGCGACCTGCAGGACATCATTGCCATTCTCGGCGTCGAAGAACTGAGCGAAGACGACAAGCTCATCGTCGCCCGCGCCCGCAAGATTCAGCGCTTCCTTACCCAGCCCATGCACGTGGCCGAGGTCTTCACCGGTTCGCCCGGCGAGTACGTCAGAATCGATGACACTGTGAGCGGCTTCCGTGAGATCCTGGACGGCAAGCATGACGACCTGCCCGAGCAGGCCTTCTACATGGTCGGTTCCATCGATAAAGCGATCGAAAAGGGTGAGCAACTGAGGCAGGAAGAATGACGATTCAGGTCGAAATCGTAACCCCCAGCCGGCAGCTGTACAGCGGCGAAGTCGAGATGATCACCATGCCCGGCGTCGAGGGCGAAATGGGCGTACTGGTTGGCCATGCCCCCCTGCTCACGACCCTCAATATCGGCGAGCTCACTCTGCATAGCGCCGACGGAGAGCCCGAGTACATCGCCGTCAGCGGCGGCGTGGTCGAAGTGCTGCCTGACAAGGTGATCGTAATGGCCCGCTCAGCCGAGCGCGCCGAAGAAATCGACATCGCCCGCGCCGAAGAGGCCATGCAACGCGCCGAAGAAGCCCTCCGTACCCGGCCGGACGAAGATCGCCAACCCGTCGAAATCGCCTACCGCCGCAGCCAGCTGCGACTCAGGGTCGCCCGCCGTCGCCGCCGCACCCGCCCGGGTGTCTTCGTGGAGGACGAAGGGTAGCGCTCTCTTGTCAGCAAGAACAATCAGGCCGGGTCTTCACATACGAAGACCCGGCCTTTCTGTTTGATTGTGTACCCAGTGACTTGCGTCTGGCTGGACATGCATGAGATAACTCATTAGAATCTCTACAGGTTGCAAGAGTCAATGGGGAGACCTCCAATGGATCGCGAAAATATCCATGACTGGCTGTGCGGCCCCGTAGTCGCGGTTGCAACACCCTTCCAAGAAGACTTCTCCCTCGACCTGTCTGCCTTGAAACAAAATACCCGCTTCATCAACCACGGCGGCGTCACGACCGGTGACGGCGCCCTTCTGGTCGGCGCAGCAGGCGGCGAGTTCCCAAGCCTCAACCTGGATGAACGCAAAGCGGTCATGGACGCCGCCGTCGAGGCCGCCCATGGCCAGGTCCCCGTCATGACCAGTATCCAGCATACCGATTACCGGGTCATCCTCGACCTCGCCAACCACGCCGAGAAAGCCGGCATCGCCGCCGCCCAGTTGGGTCAGCTCTACTACTACCCATCCACCGAGCGTGACATCTACAATCTCTTCAAACTGGTCGCCGACAACTCCGGGGTAACCCTCATGGTCTACCACACGCCCTGGGACGGCATCCACATGAGCCATGATCTGCTGACCCGCCTGACTTCGATACCAACTGTGGGAGCAATCAAGTGGGCCTCAGCGGATACGGCGGTCTTCCGCGACACGATCCTGGCCTTCAGGGACGCGGTCGCCATGGTCGACAATGAGGGCCACCACGTTCTCAGCCATATGTATGGAGCGCGGGCCTTCGTCACCCACCTCAGCGGCTTCTGGCCCCAGTACCCCCGCAAGCTCTGGCGTCAGTTGGAGGCCGGAAAATACGACGACGCCCACGCGACGCTCGCTGAATTCAAGTGGAAGTGGTCTGCTTGGGTGGAAGAGGCAGTCAAATATACCGAGGGCGAGGGACCGTTCATCAAGGCGGCAATGGAAGCGGTTGGCCTGAAAACCGGGCCCCCGCGTCCGCCCTATACGCGGCTGTCGTCCGAACTCCTTGCCGAACTGCACACACTCTTTCGCGAGGCGGGGGTACCACGAGTCTGATCCCGCGGTTCTGGTCTATCAGAGCATCTTCGCGTAGCCTGCACACGGCCCTTTCACGTTAGCCGTCCCCTCCTCCACCGTCCAGACCGCCGACTCCGCTATTCAGATCGCGCAAACGCCCTGCAAATCGAATCAGCCATCATCTGACCGGCGCCAGGGCGCGCGGATTCAATGCGTCGTTGAGACCGTCGCCAAAAAAGTTGAAGGCGATGATCGCCAGCATCAAAAGGATACCCGGCATTAGCACGAGGTGAGGATAGTAACGCCACTGTCCCATGCTCAGCACAATCATATTGCCCCAGCTGGCCCCAGGGGGCTGGATGCCGATGCCGATGAAACTGAGGCTCGACTCATACATCATAGCCCCACCGAAACTGCTGCTCAGAGCCACGATCACCGGGCCGATCGCGTTCGGCACCAGATGACGCAAAATGATCCAGCGCTCCCTTGCCCCCACACAACGGGCAGCCAGAACAAAATCGGTCGCCCGCAGCGTCAGCACCTGCCCGCGTATCAAGCGGCCAATACCGGCCCAGCCAATCATCGACAACGCGCCAAACACAACCAGATAATCAATATAGACCGTGTTGTCGGCAAGCAAGCTGATTCCCTGCATCTCCTCGAGGCCCCGCGCCAACCGCTGAACCCAGGGCCTCATCGTCGACGCCAGCAACATCGCCACCAGAATGTGCGGAAAGCTGTCGAACAGGTCAACCGTGCGCACAAACACCGCATCGGTAATCCCGCCGCGATAGGCCGCCAGCGTCCCGAAAAGGATGCCGATCAGATAGGAGATCGACGTACTCACGACGGCCACCATGATAGCCGTTCGTCCACCCCAAAGCAGGCGCGACAGCATATCACGCCCCAATTCATCCGTGCCCAGCAAATGATCGCGGCTTGGCCCTTGATTGTACGCCCGCAGATCCTGCTCAAGGTAGTCCTGCGGCGCCAGCAACGGTCCGAAAATGCCGACAAAGAAGACGAAAACAATCACAAACAGGCTGACCATCGCCAGCCTGTTGGCGACCAACTTGCGCACGGCATCGCGGACGAGGCTGCGTTCCTCCTGCCGGAACAGCTGGCTGGCCTCGAAAGCCTCCTTGTACACGATCATACCTCCTCGACACGCCTGCCCAGCCGGACGCGTGGGTCGACCAGCCCGTAGGATACGTCAAGGACCAGATTCAAGGTCATCGCTATCACCGCCGCCACCACCGTCGTCGCCAGGATCACAGGAAAGTCCCGTGCCACAAAGGACTGAAAACTGAGCGCACCATAGCCGGGAATGTTGAAAACGCGTTCCACAAAGATGGAACCCTGCAGGATCCCCCCGAACAGCCCCACGCCGACCGACAACAGGGGCGTCAAAATGTGGCGAAAGATATGCCGCCATATGACCATTCGTCTCGGCAACCCCTTAGCGTACGCAGTGCGCACATAGTCCTGTCGGATCACCTCCAGCACCGCACTCCGCGCCTGGCGCACGATCCCCATCAACGGGCCCACCGCGATACAGAACGCAGGCAGAACAATACGCGCGTCGAAGACGCCGCCCCAGCCAATTGGATTCTTCAGAACAGGGATGACCAATACAAACAGAATGAGCAGCATCGGCGCTAGTACAAAGGTAGGGATCGACGACAACACCACCGATGCCGACACAATCGCGTAGTCGACCAGAGAATTCTGTCTCAGAGCCGCGAAAACCCCTAGGGGAACACCCATCCCTACCGTTATAACAAAAGCGACGAAGCCGAGTTGGACGCTGACAGGCAGCGCGCGCCGGATCATCACCTCGATCGGGCGGCCGCCGGCCCAGATCGACTTGCCGAAAGTCCCGCGCACGAGGCCGGTGACGTAATCGCCGAACTGCACCAGAAACGGTCGGTCCAACCCATACTGCCTGCGCAGCGCTTCGTAGGCTTCCTCGCTCAACCTGCCTTGCTGCTCCAGAAAAACACGGATCGGATCGCCAGGACCGAAATAGGTCAGCGTGAACGCAATAAAGATGCCAACCAGAAGCGTCGGTACGATAGCACCCAGCCGTCTGATGATATACCCGATCACTCTGCATCTCCGCCGCTGCCTTGCAGCATCGACCTCCAGGCCCAGCGACAACCCATGGCGTTTCCGTCCTTACGGTATCCATTATGGGATGTGCGGCCTGAATCCTTGATTTCAACCTCCCAACAGTCCTACTTGCCGTAAAACCAGTCGATTCCGATTCGCGCCACGTAGATGCCATCGCGTTTATGATAGCTGACCAGCGCCATATCGTTCACAAATGTCAGACTCGGATAGCCGTAGTCGTCCTCAGGATCAGAGCCGATCTCTCGTTCGTGGATCCAAGTGTCGCCCTCATCCGTAGAGACCACCGAGACGAATGGCGTCCGCAGTCTGTTCTTCGTGTCCGTCGAGCGCAGCAATAGCAGGTCGCCCGTAGACGGGATACGCTTGACGTTGAGTGCCGACGAGTTGCTGGAGAGCTTCAAACTGCGCACATGCTCGCCTGGCGACCAGGTGGCCCCCTCGTCTTCGGAATAGGACCGGACAATATATTCGCTGTACGTACGGCACAGCATCATCAGGCGGCCGTCTTTCAATTGGACCACGTGCGGCTCCTGCGCCTCCACCGGAAGCGTATCGACCACGTTATCCGACTGCCACCAGGAATAGCCGTCGTCGTCGGAGTAGAAAACCAGGCTGACGTAGCCGCGGTGGTCGCCGCCTTCTTCCTTGATCTCCCTCTCGCAAGAAGCGAGAATCCGGCCGGAGGGCAGTTGAATGAGCTTGTCGTTGAAAACATGATTTGTGCCGGCATGGGGCGTAACGATCAGCTGATCGCCCCAGGTCGCGCCGTCATCGACAGAGCGGCGGTAGTAGGAGTGCGCGTAACGCGGCAGAGACCCGGCAAAGTATATGTAGGACATGAGCAGCTGCCCGTTCGCCAGCCGCAGAAAACTGGGGTGCCAGTATCCCTCATCCTTGCGATACGGCTTTGGCCGCGAAATGAGTAGGAACGGCTCACCCCAGGTCTTGCCCCCATCATTTGAGACCCGTCCCATGATGTCACCAACGTCGATGCTATCTCCAGGGCTGTCATCGTTGCATGTGTATGAGAGCAACACACGTCCATCATTGAGTTGTACGATATCGCCCACATTCCCGCGGTAGCCAAACCTCCGCCTCGGCAACTTCACAACATGGACGTCTTCGAGGAAAGCGCCTGAGGTCTCTGCTGAACGATTGGATTGCATTGGTAACCCCACCCTTGATTTGCCTTGTCCATTGCCGCGGCGGCGGTGGAGATAGGCCAGATCTCTCCACCACCGCTGTGCAGTCGTCACTCCTCGGCGATGTATATGAATTCGGAATTGATCCAGCGGAAAGTGGGATCGAAGATAACGCCCTTTACGTTCGGCCTCACCAGGAACCTGCCTTCCGGCCAGTAAAGTGGGATCATCCAGTACTCGCTCCAGACGACATCCACAAACTCCGACCAGGCCTGAATGCGCGCGGCCCTATCGGGATTCGATTCTATTTCCGCCAACAGTGCGTCGGTACGTTCATCACCCCAATGCGCATGACGCGTGGATATGAAAGAATCGCTGGCGAAGTTGTAAGAACCCCAGGCCTGGGCGTCCATGGAAAAAGTTTCATAGCCATCCTCCCAGATCTGGAATTTCACTCTTTCGGACGGCTCCATACTGGAAGCGACGGTGATCTGGATCTCGATGCCGGTCGCATCGGCCACCATCTGCTGGACCGCCTGGGCTACCTGTGCCCATTCGGGGTCCGGATAGCGGGACCAGTAGAGGATTGGGGGCACGTTTTCGGCGCTGCCGTAAGAGGAATCGGCGACCGCCTGCTTGGCGCGTTCCGGGTCCGGCTGCCAATACCCGGGCCGGTCTTCGCGGTGAAAAGGCCCGGAGGGGATGATGCCGGTCGCCCGCCGTTGCAG
>VYDA01000484.1:0-1869 GCA_009843665.1 Caldilineaceae bacterium SB0675_bin_29
T
This sequence comes from Caldilineaceae bacterium SB0675_bin_29, assembly GCA_009843665.1. GTDB lineage: Bacteria > Chloroflexota > Anaerolineae > Caldilineales > Caldilineaceae > Bin5. The sequence goes on from VYDA01000484.1 coordinate 2, forward strand.
CTCGGCATCGACCAGGACACTGAGCCGCAGGAGCTGTTCAGAAACGCGGTGGGCGTGCCGCAGGGCAGTTTCACCATCTCCTTTCTGGAGACGCCCAGGATTCGCAAGGCCATTTTCGATCCACTCCTGAAGGTGGCTGAGTACCGCCGGGCGTGGGAAAGACTGCGCGAGCCCCTCAGCTTGCTCAACCGGCGCCAGGAAAATCTCGCCGTTGAAGTGGGGAGGCTGGAGGGTGAGTTGAAGCGACTGCCAGCCGTGCAAGCCGAAGCAGGCGAACTGACCGCCCGGATCAGAAGAGGGAAGACTGACCTGCGCGCCGCGCAGGCGGCGCTTTCTGCAGCCGAATCGGCCCGGAAGGAGATGGAGGTGAAACGGGAACGGCTGCAAGAGTTGCGGCGCATGGTGCAGTTGCAGGAGCGGGAAACGGCCGAACAGGAGCGGGCGCTGGCTACGGCCCGGCAAAGGTTGACAGAGAGCGAGCAGGCGGTGACAACCTTGGAAGCCAACCGGACCGGCCATGAAGCTTACCGTGCCGCGCAAAAGGCTCAAGGCGCTGTGAATGAACGATTGGCACAGCGGCGGCAGTTGGAGGAGGAGCGGGCCGGTGTCCAGACGCTACTGGCGCGGGCGGAATCGCAGGCGGATGCCCAGAGGCGCGCCCTGGTTGAGATCGCAGAAGCAGAGAAGACGGCTGCGAACCTGGCAGACGCGGCAGCCGAGGAGGAAAAGTTGGAAACCGAACTGCGGGTTGTCCAACGGCAGGCCGATCAGTTGAAAGATGCCGGCGCCCGGGTGCAGCGGGAACAGACGGCAGTCGAAGCCACACAGACGCGGTTGGGCACTCTACGCAAAGAGTTGGCCCGGGCCCTTGAAATTGAAGCATCATTGGAACCACTGCAGGTTCACCTGGAAACTTTGCAGCAGACGAAATCCGCCGAACAGGCCAATGAGGCCCGAATGCACGCGGAACAGGAGACGATACAGGAGCAGGGCCAGCAGTTGCGGGCGTCGGAAACATCTCCAATCTGTCCTATCTGTGAGCAGCCCCTATCGCCAGAACATCGTGAGCGACTTCTCCAACGCCTCCGTAAGCGCTGGGTGGAGTTGACCGAGGCTTCGCAGGCCGCTGCGGAGGCGGTCCGCAAGGCCGAGGCGGAACGCGTGCAGGCGCGCGCTACCCTGAGCCAGCAGGAGCAGACCCTGCGCGCTCTCCCGCGTCAAAACATGGTCGAAACAGCCGAAAGAGAGTTGGCCGATCTGAAGTCCCGGTTGACCGAAGCCAGCGAAACGGTTGAGGCGCTAAGCCAGGCACCGCAACGATTGGGACAGCTACAGGAAGCATTGAAGGCGCTGGACAACCCGCATCGACGGCGGGACGCGGCAATCCAGCAGGCACAGGGGCGGGGACGGGTAGAAGAAGCTTTGCAGCTGCAGCGGGCGCAGGCTGAGCAGAAACGACTCGCGCTCGCAGAACTCGACGAGCGCATGGCAGAGTTTTCCGACCTGGATACTGAGACTGCCCGGATCTCATCCCAACTGAGGAAGTTCCAGACAGCCGACGATCTTTACCGGCGCAATCAGGCCGCGGCCGAAGCCCTCTCCCAGCGCCAGGAGGAGGTTGCCGGGTCAGAGAAGGCGTTGGAGACCGCGCAGGTACGCTATGAGGATGGGCAGGAACAGCTGGCAGCCAGCAGTCGCGAATTTGACGAAGAGCGCTTCCAGGAGGCTGAAACCCAGGTAGACGAGTCACGCGAGCGCAGTGCGCGGCTGGAGGCTGATTTGGGCCAATGGCGTGAACGCCTTTTTCGGGCGGAGGAGGAGATCTCGCAACTGCGGGCCTTGGAGAAGCGGCTCACCAGCGCCCAATC
>VYDA01000484.1:1879-8333 GCA_009843665.1 Caldilineaceae bacterium SB0675_bin_29
TCTGCGCTCCGTTATTCAGGAGGCAGGACCGCACGTAACTAAGGCGCTGGTCCAGCAGATCAGTTACAGCGCTAATCAGTTGTTCGGCCAGATCATGGAAGACTACACGCGCACGCTTCACTGGAAGGAGGATTACGGGATCGTCCTGGAGGTGGATGGCCGCGAACGGACCTTTTCCCAGCTGTCCGGCGGCGAGCAGATGAGTGCAGCGCTTGCAGTACGGCTGGCCCTTCTACAGGAGATGAGCGATATCGCTGTCGCCTTCTTTGATGAGCCGACAACCAATCTGGACGATTCCCGGCGCGGCTCGCTGGCGCGGCAGATCGTAGGCGTGCGCGGCTTCGAGCAGCTCTTTATCATCAGCCACGACGATTCGTTCGAACAGGCTACGGAGAAGCTGATCCGGGTAGAGAAGCGAAACGGGGCGAGTGAGATTCTTTATGAGTGAGGCCGGTTGACGGGGGGGGGGTCTCACTGGGCGGCTGCGACCAGGATTTGGGCGGCTTTGGGAATGCCTCCCAGGGACGCAAACTCCTCTTGCAAGGTGGCGGCGTTCAGTCGGGCGGGGGCGTCGTCGACCAGCATCTTTTGCAGGGCTTCCGCTGCCAGCGGGACGGTCAGCAGATTGGGTGGGATATGGTAGCCGACGCCGCTGCGCGCGACTCCGCTGGCCTGACGTGCCTGGTCCGCAGCCTTTGGGACGACGATCTGCGGGATTCCGTGTGTAACCAGAGCGTGGGTCGTGCCGGCGCCGCCATGGTGGATGGCGGCGGCGATGTGGGGCAACACCTCTGCAAAGTGGACCCTGTCCACCAGGACTGAGGGCTGCGGCAGTCCGGTCCGCAGAGCTTCGACTTCGCGTGGGGACCAGCCCCCCTCTGTACCGACGGCGTCAAAACCTTTGCCGACCGCCAGGATCGGTACGCCTCCCACCTCTGCTGCGGCGCGGGCCGCGATTAAGAAAAAGTTGATATCCCTGGTAAAAGCGGTACCGAGAGTGATGAAGATCCATGGACGATCGCTTGGAAGTTGGCCGAGCCAAGGGGATGCGGGCGGCAGGGGAGCAGGAGCGACCCCGCCGACCATTCGAGTCTGCGGCAGCAGTCGGGCTCCGGCATACCAGCGGGGACTCCAATAGGTCAGATGTAAGAAGGGAGAACGCAGCGCGGCGGGACCGTCCAGCGTCCAGTTGACGCCGGTCGCGCCAAAATCGGCAAGCAGCGCACCCACGCGCGCCTGAGCCAGTCTTCCGACTGCGCCGGGCGCGTCTGCTTTGGTGCCTGGCGATTGCGTCTGCATGGCCGGCCAACCGGCCACGGCGAAGGGCACGCCCAGGAGTTCGGCGGCGATGGCGGCCGCGGCGGTGAACATCTCGCTGACGATCAGATGCGGACGAAAACGCCTCACCACCTCGACAAGCTCATGCGTAGCCGCACGCACGCGTTCCACAGCCAGCCATTGATCCAATGAGCGGACCATGCGCAGGCGCTGGAACTCCTCTTCTGAGGCCGTGCCTCTCTGTATAGGGGGCGGGGGCGGCCAGCGCCAGCCGGTCTCTTGCAGGAAATGGACGGGAACGCCCTGTGCAGCGAGCTGGCTTTGCAGTTCACGGCCGGTGGCCCAGAGGATGTCGTGGCCCGCCCGCATCAGTTCAACAGCCGTGGGCAGATAGCCGCCCCAATCAAGGTGGCCCGCCAGTTGCGCGGACACACATAGAAAGCGCAAGCAGCACTCCTTAGCCACCGCAGCCGGGAACCAGGCGGAACAGCATGCCTTGGCCGGTCCCGATCCAGACGGCCCCGTCCGGTGCGGTCGTGACCGCTTGCACGGGCCAGTTGTGCATGATCCGTTCGGCGATGATCTGGCCGCCTGCATTCGCCATTCTGAACAGACCGGGATCGTGCCCGTAGTTGGCGAAGAAGATGGTGTCGTAGGCCCAGGTGATGCCGGTGGGTGCGGCCGAGTTGGGGAGAGTAAGCACGGGAGCGGTCCACCAGTCTTTGTTGACCCCGCCCAACACCAACGGGAAGCCGTAGAAGGGGGTCGCGTTGACGTCGCCCGCATTGGCGGCAGCGGAGAGTGTACGCGGGTCCAACAGGTCGACTTCGTCGCCGGCGTTGAAATCACCTGGTACGTTGGTGGCGCCATTATCGGTAAACCAGATGCGCCCGAACGGGTCGACGGCGATGCCGTAGGGGTTGCGCACACCGCGCGCCGCGGTCTGAAAGACGCCGATTGAGCGTTCGGCCAGCAGCCGGTCGAGCCGGGCGCGAACGATGCGGGCACCGAAGGGGTTGCCGCCGGCAGCCACATTGGTGGCCAGTGTTTCGGCAGGAAGTTCGCCATCATGGAGAACGATTATGCCATCCGCATAGCCGTCGCGGACACCGCCGGCGGAGATATAGAGCCAGCCAGCGCTGATCACGAGACCATTGTTGGCATGGAAATCCTTCCCGGAAACGGCGAAGCCGCCGGCCAGAGGTTCATATCCGCCGCCGTCGACGATGCGGCCCACTTCTCCGGCCCGGTTCAGATAGAGCGCGCCTGCATGCCAGGCCATTCCTGTGACACGGCTGGATTCGCGAAGGATCTCATAGTAGCTGTCCCTGGAAACGCTGTGCCAGATGGCGATAGAGCGGCTGGCGTGGTAAGGATCGTACAGGATGTTGGGATCGAAGTTGCGGGTGGCATGATGGTCCAAGGCGATGAACAGTCTGCCGTCTGGGGCAAAGGTCAGCGCAGTAATGCTATGTTTGTCCTGTAGTTTCTCGGCCAGGAACTGCTCTGCACAGAAACCACCCTGGGGGACCAGCCAGGGATCGGATTCAGAGGGGGGGCTCAGATTGAGGGGAGCGACGCGAATGCCAACACGACCGGCAGCCATCCCCCGCGGTGGGGCGGCGGCACTGTTTTGCGTATTTTCTTCCGGTTTGGCTTCGGCATCACCGCCCGTATTTGTGCCATCGTTGGCATCAGCATTGTTGGCGGAACCGCTTGAGGCCGGAGAAGTAGCCGGACTCGCTGGCTGAAATGCAGCGATCTGCTCGGCATTGGGAGTGGCGGCACAACTTGCGGGCAGGGCCAGTTGTGCGCTGACAAAGGGAACGGTACCGCCATCCTGGGCACATTCATTTGGCAACGGGTTGAAATCTTCGCCCGACAGACGCAGCCACATTTCGGCCACAGGCGCCGGCTCTGTGCCCTGCCTGTTTGCTCCGGCCATGATCCAATCGTAAATCAGTGCTTTGTCGTCATCGCCAAGCTCCCCCACCAGCGGCATGGCGCCGGACCAGACCTGTGTCCAAAGCGTGGATGCTTCAGGGGCGCCTGGTTGCACCACGGGGCCGTTCAGTCCGCCGGCCATCAAGGGTTCAAACTCGGTCACCTGCAGCTCCCCCTGTTTCACAACAGCGCTGTGACAGGCGCCGCAGTTTTCTTCCAGCAGCGGCTGAATATCCTCATCGAATCCCGGCGCAGCGATTGGAATGCGGCCGAGGGAGCGGTCGAGTGAGATAAACGGAATCGCTTGCTCCTGTCCGAAGACCGCCTCAACGCGTACCAGCGTGCCTGCTGGCACGCGGCCCAGAAGGCAGCCTTCGAAATGGGGTCGATTGCGCACATTGGCGTAACGTTGAACCACCGCATAGACCGGCTGGCCTCCGGCAAGACAGGAAATGGCTTCTTCCATACCATGGATCAGGCCAATGGCAGCAGTCCCGCCCATCGGATCGGGGTGTACTGCAGGCAGTGGCGGCAACTTTTTCTCTGAATTGATGGGGCCGATCGGTTGAAAAACGCATGCGCCGAGAAACAGAAACGCACAAACGAGTAGTGGGATGGCAAAAAACGGGGCTGAACGGCGTCGATGACTCATTAAAAGAGAACCTGTAGGCGAAGCTGCATGGGGGGCGCCCTCATTCGTGGAAATGCTGCGCCTGGATGAGTTCCTAATTCCCTGTGATTGAGTCGGAAACCGCCGACATCTCTGTCAACGTATGACGCGCGAGGGAGATGTCCATCTGAATCTGGGCGACGAGTTCCTCCAGGCTGTCAAATCGTTTCTCGTCGCGCAGGCGAGACACAAAGGAGATGGTGAGTTCCTTTTCGTACAGTGAATCGGACTCACCAGCCGCCGGATAGTCGAGAAGATGGGTCTCGATGCGGCGCCGGCGTCCGTCTACAGTGGGCCTCACTCCGATGTTGGTTACGCTGGCGCGAGGGTGGGGCGAACAGCTGTCCGGCAGATATGCCCAAGTTACGTAAACTCCATCGGCGGGGACGAGCTTCTGTGGAATGGGCCGGATGTTGGCGGTGGGCACCCCGATTTGGCGCCCGCGACGTTCTCCTTCTTCGACGATGCCGGCGATCTGGTAGGGCCGGCCCAACATCTGCGCGGCATCCTGTACAGCGCCAGCCAGGAGTGACTGACGGACCTGGTGGCTGTGGACCTCTCCACTATCGAATGCGAACGGTTCGATCACGGACAACTCATAACCGAGCCGTGTACCCAATTCCCGCAGAAGGTCTACATTGCCGCTGCGTCCTCGCCCCAGGGCAAAATCGGGCCCCACAAACAGGCGGGCAAGCCCCAAGCGTTCGACGAGAAGCGCCATAAACTGCTCGGGGGTCAAACTGGCGAAATCCATGTCAAACGGTTGCATGATCCCCAGATCAAGAGCAAACGGTTCAATCAGGTGCAGACGCTCCTGTGGCGTGGTCAAGAGGCACAAGGTGAGGTCAGGCCGCAGCACGGCAATTGGGTGGGGATCGAACGTGAGCAGGGCTGTCCTGGCGGCGGGAGCATGGCTCGCCGCTTCAGTTTGCAGGGTACGTAAGAGGGCCTGGTGGCCCAGATGCACACCGTCGAAATTTCCAATCGTCAGGAAAGTTGGGCCGGGAAACCGGAGAGATCGCAGATCGCTGCGCCAAATTCTCATCTCAGATCAGTTTCTGGTTCTTGACGTGAATTCCGTTTGCCACCCGTGCTCTCCAGCGGTTTGCACCGTAGGAAGGAAGACGTCCCGCTTACCCCTACGCGATACAAGATGTGGGAAAAAGCTGTTCTTCAGACTGCAGGGGGCATACCTCTTCAGAGGCTGCCGCCTATGAAAAACTGCCCAGCTGTTGGGCGAGCCACTTTTCGGCTTTCCATACTGTGCCGTCTCCGTTTCCTTCAGCGGCACGCGCGCGTGCGATTCCCAGGAAGCGGCCGCGGCGATCATAGGCGGCCGCGAGTCCATCCCGGTGCCCGTCTTCCGAGCTGTGGGAGCTGGAAAGGGAGATGTCCTGGGCAGGAAATGCGCGACTTTGACAGATCTTTTGCCCGTAACCCAGACGGAGTTGCTCCTCCTCACTGACGGTGAGGCGGGGCATACCCAGGCCGGCATCGGGCGCCAGCAGTAGTTCGGCCACGCCGCCGGCGGCCGCTGCGCTTTCAATGGCCGGGAGATCCGAGGCGCCGGCGACGGAAAACGGACCTGCTTCCAATCGACGCAGGTAGCTCAGGTGACCGGCGGTGCCCAGTGCCTGCCCCAGCGCGTGGGCCAGGCTGCGCACGTATGCCCCGGCAGAACAACGTATCCGGAGAGAAATCGTTGCGGGCGGCGCAAAGGAGAGCAGCTCTACCTCGTGAAAGGTAACCTCCCGCGGCGCCACATTTACGGCCTCGCCGCGCCGGGCTTTACGGTGCAGACTCTCACCGCCCTGCTTCAGGGCCGAGTACACCGGCGGTCTCTGGTCAATCCGGCCGCGGAATGCAACAAGTGCGTTCTCCACGTCGGCGCCGGTCAGAGACGGAACCGGAGCCTGGACGACGGTCCTGCCGACGGCGTCGTAGGTATCGGTGGCTCGCCCCAGTGTTACGCGGGCCTCGTATGTCTTGTCATGCCCCTGGTAGTACTCTACCAGTCGGGTGGCAACGCCCAGGCACAGCACGAGCAGCCCACTAGCCATCGGGTCCAGCGTGCCGGTGTGGCCGATGCGTCTTTGCCGGCTACAGCGCCGGACGCGTTGCACAATGTCGTGGCTGGTAGGCAACTGCGCAGAGGCGGGCTCGCCGGCGTACGTTTGGGAACTCGGGCGCCCCGGTTTATCGACAAGGAGGATTCCGTGTAGATCGGTCATGGTACTGGTTCGTTGACGGCGCTGCTCCCTGTCCTCTATCCCCTATCGCCATCAATACTCTGGCGGCGCAGTTCGTGCAGCGCCTCCACAACGCGAGCCGAGACTTCCTTCAGAGTGCCGGCGACGGTACAGCCGGCGGCAGGTGGATGTCCGCCGCCGCCGAATGAAAAGGCGACCTGGCTCACAATGAACCCCGGCTTGGCACGAAAACTGCATTCGACCAACTCATGTCCGTTCTTGGCAAATCGTTGGGCGAAAGTTGCGCTGATGTCGGCCTCTCGTACGGTGACAAGGAAGTTGGCCAAGCCGTCGCTTTTGTGAGGTTCCACAC
>VYDA01000103.1 GCA_009843665.1 Caldilineaceae bacterium SB0675_bin_29
CTCTCTTCCTGTCACAGGTGGGTCATTCATGAGGTAAATGGCTGGACTGATTGCCGGAGACAGTACCTTCGCAAGAGACAAACGAGTAGAATGCACGTCTGTTTGGGGCTTGGGAAGAGAGTTAGACCTTCCAACTCAGGAAGACCGAGGGCCGGTAAAACCTGCCGGATGGCAACCAACTTAAGCAACAGAGGATTCAGGAGTTTGCCAACCCTTCATCCAATGCTTGTAGTGGGCTCCCTCCGGAGTTCGAAAGGGCAAATGACCGCGCCCGTGCACTTACTCTAATATGCGTTGATCACTCAGGTCCTTGCCGCCAATGGTCTGGGTGATCGTGGCTCCTCGATATTCCAGAATCTCCAGCTCGGCCAGACAGTTGACAATGTTGTACTGGGTCGGCATGTCCTCCCACTTGGCCCGATGCCAATCAACCGTTCCTTGACCGCGCCACATGCCCAGGACGCGGCGGTTAGGCGTATGTGCCGGTGTCAGGACAGCGTATTCCGCGTCCGCAGTACCCCATTCCCCTGTCCGCGGGACGTACTTGTAGTGTAGCGTTCCGTCGCCGCCTGCTCTTGCAGATTGAGCCGCGATTTCCTGCCCAGACAGTTCGGTCATTTTGTGCAATCGCAGATCCAGAAAGCGGAATCCGAGCCAGCTTCCGACGCAGTGAGAGGCGCCGTTGTACGCGACAGGCTCCGGAAGTTCACAATAAATCTTGGAAAAGCCCAGCTCCTCGCGGCCGGTCAGGATGGGATCGGTCAGGTTTTCCCACAATACGAGAAGCAAGCTGCCGCTCACGTTGTCCACCCGGCCGGAATACGTGACTGGGACCGAAGCGCCCAGCGTGTTGTATCCCCGCCCCGCCAGCCAGTCTATCTCCTTCATGTATGTCGCGCTGATCGTGACTACCGGCTCGCCGTTTAGAGCAAAGCCCGGCGGCAATATCGCCTCCGCGGCCGCACCGTGCGTGAGATAGCTGACCGAATAGGAAATACTCTTTGGGCTGTCTATGCAGTCGAATCCTCGCCCGTCAGGCCCGCGACGTGGACCTGTCCTCGGGCCAAAGTGGGTCGGCATTCGGTACATGGCATTGGGTTGAAGGGTGTAGGGCATCACTTTTTCTCCTGCAGCTTTGGAATCTGAATCTGCTCGCGCTTGGCATCAGTGGTCACCTGAGTCCGTCCCTTTGCTCTTGAAAGAGGTCCGAAATCTTCCTGTTGTCAAGCCTCTTCAAACGCCTCGTCTTCCCCGCCTGGCTCAGGGCCGGTCTTGAGCAAAACCGTCCGTCTTTGGTCGCCGCCCGCCTCTGCTCTGATCAGGCCTTTCGACTCAAGTAAGCTGACCAGGCGCGCCGCCCGCGGATAGCCGATCTTCAGCTCTTGCTGTACAAATCTGGCGCTGATCGTCTTTTCGCCGCGAATGGCATCAATTGCCTCGGCCAGCAGTTCCTCTTCATCGTCCAAACGGTCTAGCAGGCCGATCCAGGGTGCGACTCTTACGGCAGGTCCGTTCGGATTCTCGAGGCGGCCGCGTTCCGTCCACCACTCAACCACCCTCTTGATCTCAGAGTCGGTCACGTAGCTGCCCTGCACACGTTCGACTTTGGCTTTGTCCGGCCGCATGAGGAGCATGTCGCCTTGGCCAAGCAGCTTTTCGGCTCCCGGAGAGTCCATTATGACGCGGCTATCGACCTGACTTGTGACCGCGAAGGCGATGCGCGAGGGGAAATTGGCCTTGATCAGGCCCGTCACCACGTCGGTGCTCGGGCGCTGCGTTGCCAGGACAAGATGGATGCCGGTCGCGCGCGCCATCTGAGCCAGGCGAACCAGCTGTTTCTCGATCTCTTCCGGTGCCGTCATCATCAGGTCCGCCAGTTCGTCAACGATGAGGACGATGTGGGGCAGCGCCTCCAGCTTCTTCCGGCGCCGAGCGAGGCGATTATAGGACTCGATGTCCCGTACCCTGTTCTCCCTGAACATGACGTAGCGATCATCCATCTGCAAGAGAAGCCAGGTCAACGCGCCGTGAACGTCCTCCAGGTCGGTGATAACCTTACCAATCATGTGCGGAATGCTGTTGTAGCCGGGCAGCTCCACCAGTTTGGGGTCAACCATGATGAAGCGAAGGGTCTCCGGGCCATGGTACATTAGCAGGCTGACGATTACTCCGTTGATACATGCCGATTTGCCCGAACCCGTTGCGCCGGCAATCAGTAGATGAGGGGCACGCGCCAGGTCTGTGACAACGGGCGTCCCCGAAGTGTCCCTGCCGAGAGCCAGCGGCAGCCTGCCCCCCTGCCTCGCCATCTGCTTGCCTTCGAGAATGCCCTTCATGCCCACCATGCTCTTTTCGGGGTTCGGCACTTCGATGCCGACAAAGGGCTGGCCGGGTACGGGGGCTTCAATTCGGATAGCAGGCGCAGCGAGGGCCAGCGCCAGATCGTCGGCTACCGCAGCAATTCGGCTGACCCGTACCTTGCGCCTTTGTCCTGCCCGCTCCACGTAAAGAGGCTGTACCCCGAACTGGGTAATTGTCGGCCCCGTCTCGATATTGACAATCTCTACCGGAATATCAAAGTCCGACAAGGTCTCCTGGATGATCTCTGCCATGCCCTCGATGTCCCATGCAAGCTGGCCGGCATCGTCTTCCAGCAGCTCGGCCGGAGGCAGATCTCCCTCTTTCCGCAGATGCTTCAGCGACCGCTCCGAATCACTCGCTTTGGGCCTGCGTCTGGCCGGCTCCGTTTCCTGGGCAGGCAGTTCCGCCTTCACCGAACGGCCCGACACCGACGGTTCCGTCCACTCTGGGGGGTCCGGTTCAGGAAATGGCTCGTCCACCGGAAGTGCACCCTGTACAGGACTGGCAGTCTCCTCTGTAGGCCGGGGTGATCCCGTTTCCCCATCGTCCGGGACGAAAAAGCCCCCCGTCTCAGAATACGGACCCTCGGATGAATCAGCCACAGGTTCGGCTAGTTCACGGCGCAACTGACTTACGAAACCGAAAAGTTAAATCATGGGCGTATGGCGAAACAACAAGAAGAAACTCAGAAGGGCACGCAGATCAGCTGCGAACACTGCCGGCAACTGACCCAGCAGGCTGACCAGTACGTTGCCCGACACCCAGCCGATCAGACCTGCGCCGTGGCCGGGGGCAGGAAGTGACCAATCGGCAACCTGGTTGCCGCTAATGTGTTCCAGTGAGGCCAGCGACAACAGCAGGAGTTCCCCACCGACAAGCGCCTCTGGATGCCAGTAGCCGGCCCTGTCTCCCAGCATCATCACAACGCCAGTTATGAGTAGGCTGAACACCAGTGGCCAGGCCATTCTGCCCGCCAGCCAGAGTGTCCACGAATCCTGCTGTGAAACAATAAGAGTGAAGCCAAGGTACGCGCCAAAGAGCAAGACCGCGAACCCCATCAACACACTGGAATGACTGGAAAGAAGGTTTTGGGCATTTGCCTTAATGGCAGCCCTGCTCCAGGTATTCTGGTATTTCCTCCGCTTACGCCGCTTGGCAGCCATCGGTCTTTACCTCACAAGCGCCGCTAGCAGATTCGGAAAGCGCCACCGGGAATCCCTAATTCTCACTCTACTTCCTTCACCATCTCCGAATTCTCCGCCTCCTGCAATTTGAGCAGTGCGTCCCAGTCGCCCTGCTCCATCTCGGTCAACACCTGGGCGACCTGGCCGATTGCAACCCGCTGCTTTCGATACAAATCACTCTCACTTATGGCCAGACGGACCGCAATATCGCGAATCTTCCGGCCCTGAATGAAGCGCATCTCCAGGATATTGTAGAGAAGCCATTCGGGCGTGCTCAGATCCTGTTTACCCCCCGGCCGCAGATTCTGAATGGCCCGCCCCAGCACCAGCCGCAGAGCCTTGCCCGGGTTTCCGTCCGCCTCCTCGACGACACGGTCCACAACGCGCAACTGCATCAATGGGCTTCGGGTCAGCTTGGGTCCCCCCCAATAGTGACTGAGAGCGTCTTTCACCCAGCTCTCGAATTCAGGATTGTGAATCGGGCTGGGCTCAAGTAGCTCCGCCGGGGGCACCTCCGTATTCTCTGATACATACGGTACAATGCCTCGGATCTGCTGGATGCGGTCAATGCCGGGTATGATTCGCCTCAGGACCACCATGACCTGCATCTGCATCTTGCGATCCAGCAATGCCTTGGCGACGCTGTCAATCTGTTGCGCCAACAGGGCACTTTCCTCAGAACTGAGTGCGGGCGATTCGCTGCGTGCGCGCACACCCAACATACCCAGCACAATCTCGCCCTTGCGCTCCCCTCCAGGCTCCAAAACAGGCCAGAGCCAGTATCCCCCGTATTCGACCGGTTCAGGCGCCACCTTCCGCGGCGACACCCTGCCATCTGCCGGCGTCACTACTCCCCCTTCGACGATTTTCGACGTCCGCACCGCGTTGGCTGTGCCGTTCTTACGGGCATAGCTCAACGCCTCGCTCATTGCATCACTCCAGTCCCTGTCTTCCAGGATCTCCTGCCTCGTTCCCGTAGGTCCCACCATCGCTTCCAGGATCAGGTCGGTACCGATGGCCGCAGCCACAAAGCCGGAGGGGACGCGCAACAATTCACACAAGACTGTCAGGTGGTTCTCCAGAAACTGACGCAAATCCGTCGTCGTCAGTAGACGCCTGTCCAGCTCGCGCAGCCACGCGATCTCCTGCCTGTCTTCCCCGTAGACCAGCCTGTCTGTCAACTCCCTGGAGACGCTTAGAATAACCTGTGCGGCCACGATCACACCGGTAATGACGCTGAAGAGGACGATATTCCGCGGCAGGCCAAGAATGAGTTCCACTGTCGGGATCGTCTGCACGGCCAGTATGACAATGATCGCCACAACCGGCCCGCGGGCGAAGTACCGAATCAACCGGTACCGGACGACCCTGTCAGGAGTGTAGACGCCGAAAAAAGCCACCGTATAGCTCAGACCGATCAGCATGACGCCGATCGCAGAGTTTCCCGCGATGGCAAGACTGAGAATCCACTCCGGCGACAGCAGACCGACTGAGGACTTCCCCAACGCGATCAGATAGGGGAAGGTACCGATGCCAGGCGCTGCCGAAGCCAGCAGAAGATAGGTCATCCTCTTGCGGCTTTCGTCGGTCAGACAGCGCTGCCGCGCCTTCCAGATGTTCAGGTGGGAAAGGATGACCACCCCTGCAAAGAATGCAGCAAAGGGCCAGAATAGTACGCCAGGCTGAAGATAACTGAGGAGCGGATCGAACTCTACCACGTCTACCAACCAGGAGGAGAAGAAGGCTAGCAGAGCGCTCGCAATAGAAAGAACGCCGATCGCAAGATTTAACAGTCTGCGGCGGTCAGTGTGGTAATTTGTCGTCCGCAGCACCGCATAGGAAAAAGCAAAGTATGCGCCAGGCAGAAGCGCAATACCTAACCATTCGAAGCGCAGCCATTTGGACGCCGAATCGGCGCTGACGACCTGAGTCAACGCGACTTCAGAAGCATACGTCACCATGACCAGCCCCAGAAGGAAGGCGAAACGTCGCGCCACCGGATGGCGGAAATTGTAGGTTAAGGTGTATGCCAGAAGCGAAAAGGAAAGTATTACAACAACCGAGGAGACAAGGGTATTCAAAAAACCCAAGGCATCGGCAAGGGTCAACGTTAATTCGTTCATTGTCTTCTATCGCAAATCGCAGCGGGACTCGTGCATGCAAATGCAAGATCAAGCAGGCGCTGCGCGAAGAGAGAGAATCTGCTTGTGCCGTCAGTTAAAGCGAACAGCCAAAAGGGCTGACCGGCGCACGGTCCTGAAAATAGCGGGCTAAGTTGCCCAGTTGACCTGCTCGCCTACCACGACCCACATGTCATTCCGTTTTTCCATCTTCAAACTGAAGTTCCCGCCAACGGTTGGTGTCCTCTGAATGAGTAGGCTGACACTGGCACGATCGACTGAATCAAACCGTACTGTATCCATCTGAATAATCGGACCCTGGATCGGCATAGTCTCGTCATTGTTTTCCAGCCAGATCGTCGGGCCGTCGAATCCTAGTTCGCCAAGTTGCTCGGCAGGATGACGAACTAGCCGCAGCTGGGCTACCATGCCATCCGCGCCCGGTTCCAGTTGCCTGCGTTGTCCCAGTTTATGAATCAGCGCAGTTCGCCGTATACGCATGCTGTCCGGCTCCTGCGTATCAGTGCTCTGGTAGTAATGGGCCAGGGCGTAAACTGGACCAAACGCGTGCTGTGAGGAGAGCAGGCCAATTAGCTCTTCACGCACGCGGTTCCACATCGAGCGCCACTGCGGGGCGGTAATCTGATCACCGTGTTCCAGCAGCAGCAGCGTCGTGTCAGCGCCGAGCCGGTTGACAATTGAAGGAGGCGTAAGGTAAGTTGGATCCTGCTTCAAACGCGCCAAAAGGACTTCTGGCGTGGCCTCGGCCTCCTGGAAGGCGTGAAAGCGGTACCGCGTGTTGAGCGTAAAAAAGACGCCTAGTATGACTGCTCCTGTCAGGAGCAATACCAGCGTCCACGACAACGGGTCCATCGATTCAAGAATCTGCTGGTAGGTCGGTAGGGCGTCAAGACCAAGCCGGCGCAGCAACTCCTCAAACCAGTTCGCGTTTTCCGACATGCAGAATCAACCCAAACAGACAAATGGCAGAGCGGCTCCAACCTCGAAACCCATGAACATCACATGGGGCCGCCCTTCGGCGACTTCGCCTGCGTCATTTGCGAAACTGCTCTGCACTCCGGACGATGTTCGACTTAAGACCCAAGACTATTCTGTCCTCAACAATTGTATCATATCTTCACCTGCCAACGATTCCGCTACGCCCGCGGTTCCAGCCAGGTCAGGAGTCCAAAAAGACCGCACCGACCCCTTTCTGCCCGGTGACTGTAGAATTCATCGGTCCGCCGCGCCGTGTCGATTCCGGACAATTCAATCTGCTCTTCCGGGACCCCGGCCGCTGTCAACTGGTCGAAGTTCGCCTGCCACAGATCGAAGCACGGGTTCGCCCCATCGCCACCCCGCCGGTGGAAATACCTCTCTCCCCTGGGCAGTGACGCAATTGCCATCTCGACGACCTCTTCCCCAACCTCATAACTCTCAGGACCGATGCTGGGACCGATGCCAACGTATACGTCCGCGGCGTCGGTACCGTAGGCCCCCTCCATTGCACGTAAGGCCGCGCCTGCCATCCCATGCACGGTGCCTCGCCAACCGGCATGGCAAGCGCCCAGAGCATGACGGGCCGCATCATAGATTACAATGGGGACGCAGTCGGCGAAGACAAGAAATAGGGGAAGGCCGACAGCGTCTGTGATTAGGGCGTCGCACCCCTTTTGCCGGGAGCCTGCCTCGTCCCAGCCTACCTCGGCAACGTCAGTGCTGTGGACCTGGTGTGTGCGCACGGGTTGCGAGGGGTCTATGCCAAGCACAGCACAGAAACGGGCAAAGTTTTCGAGGACGCGTCCACGCTCATCGCCGCGACTGTAGCTGAAATTCAGGCTATTCCAGGGATCAGGGGAAACACCTCCGTGACGCGCACTAACGTGGGCCTGGAGAGGAAGAGTGGCGAAACTCCCGAAGGCATAGGCCACTACGCCATTGCTGTAGCAAATGCGGTGCATACGAGAGAGTGCTTCCCCTTACGAGCCGATTCCCGTCCCATATGATGTCAACTCTGCAAAGAGCGGGTGTCCTTCCCACCGGAAAGCCAGATCTATTCGAGGGGGATCGGTTCGATCGTTACATTGCCCAGGCCGGTCTCGTGCTGCTCGGCCTTCAGCTTCGTCCACGGCAGCCAGTCCTGTGCCCGCCATGCACCGCCCTTCGTCGTCTTTATCGGGCGGTTCTCGGTGGCACCATAGCGGAACGCCCAGTCGTCGTCACACGCCTGGCAGGTGAGACAACCGGCCGTGTCCGGCGGGCACGAGAGACCGGTGCGCCCCTGGGTTGCCAGCCGCAACTCGTAATTGAAGTAGCTCTCGCTGACGCCGCTCTGCACAATGTCCCACGGAAGAGGACTACCCGTTTCCCACTGGCCCAGATAGTGCTCTTTCTCAAGCCCCAATTCTTCCATGGTCCTGAAGAAGAGGCGCGTATTTAGCTGTCCCGGCGGGATCGCCAGAAGAACTTCGGCAAGTGCGCGGTCTCCTCGGCTCAACACCGCCTGCACTTCGGCCCATTCCGGTGAGTCTGCGCGCACTTCAACCCCGTGACGTGCCAGGGCCTTGTTAATTGTGCGCTGCCGCCTTTTCAGCTCGGATGCCGGCGCCATCGCTTCCCACTGAAATGGAGTATGGGCTTTGGGCACGAACGGTGTGGCAT
>VYDA01000115.1 GCA_009843665.1 Caldilineaceae bacterium SB0675_bin_29
CCACAAACTCCAGCGTGAACAGGTCGGTCTCAGTAAAGCTCAGGCCCAGCGAAGTCAGCATGGGGCCGAGAATAAACGCCAGAAAACCTATCACCCAAGGCGAGACCAGGAGATACGCGATCAACTCCTCCCGCTGCCGCAACGTACGGCGCGACCAGGCATTCGATGCGAGCATTCTGGTCCACGGAGTCTGGCTGCTCTGAAGTTCGGCGCTCATGTTTTGGGCCTGCCTTCCAATCCCGAGTTACAAGAAAGGAGCGAGTAGAGAGAAGAGGACATGGAGAAGGAAAGGCATAACTCTCCCTCGTCTTGGGGCCTCACCTACTCCTCTTCATCATCCCTTCAAATCCAGCTTGCTCAGGCGAAAATCTCGTCTATGCGCTCCACGATCAGATTGACGCCCTCTTCGAGGCCAATGTCACCGGTCACCCAGATCTGTTCCCAGATCGGACCGAACGCCTCGGAGTTGACCTTATCGTTCTCCTGGAATGCCGGGTTCAACCGTGTGTGCTCCATGATACGTGAGAATGCAGCCACGTCGTAGCCTGCCTCCGCGCCCATTGATCGCACGTCCCAGGCATCACCCGCCACGCTGCGCCGCGCCGGCTGCAGTCCGACAATACTCAACGCCATGACCTCCTCAGCCTCCGGCGAGGTCAGGAATCTCACCAGCTGAACGGACGCGTCAGGCTCCTTCGTCTTCTTTGCTATCACATACCCATTGCAGAAGGTAAGGCCTGCCTTGGTGCCGTCACGTGCCACGGGTAGATCTATGAAGTCCCACGCGAAGTCGTTCTCACGAATGTAGTTGGTCACAGTCCAGCTGTGAGATTCCATGAACGCCACTCTGCCGGTCGAAAAGACGTTCCACCATCCCATTTCTGGAATAGACCCGGCTATCGGCGCCACTGGATTGTCACCATAGATCTGATCGTGGTTGAATTTGAGAGCCTCCACCGCCTCTTCACTGTCCAGTAGGCACTTCGTACCGAAGATTTCGGTATTCATCCACTCGCCGCCGTTCATCCAGACGTAGTGTTGTATGAACTCCTGGGCTACGTAGTTTCCCCACTGGACGATGTTCCCGCTGTCATCGCGCTTGGTCGTTGCCTCGTAGGCCGACAGGTAGTCGTCCCAATTCCAGCTACCGTCCGGATGGTTGACTCCTGCCTCATCCAGGAGGTCCTTGTTGTAGGCCATCACGACCGTTGATACGTACTTGGGCATACCGAACAACTGCCCGTCCAACAGATGGGCATTGACCAGAGCTGGATAGAAGTCCTCCAGATATTCGCTCTCGAAATAATCGTCTAGCTGCAGCAGCTGTCCCTTCTGCAACAGGTTATAATTGATGTTGTCCCAAACGAACATAACATCAGGTGAATCGCCGGCCACCGCCTGCGTATAGAGCTTGTCGGCATAGTCGGGCGATTCGGCATTCTCAAAGGTGACGTTGATACCGGGATTCCCTTCCTCAAAACTGGGAATGATTTCATCCGTCCAGAATGCGATCCCCTCAGGATCAACCCAACTACCCTCCGCCAGTCTGATCTCGATAGGCTCCTCGGCCATCGACGCCCCCGAATCGTCAGGGGCGGCCGCCGGGGCAACGCAGGCCGCGAGCAGCCCGCCGCCTGCCGTCGCCACGGACAGGCTCAGAAAATCGCGTCGGTTCATTCGATTTGCCATGGTTCCTCCTGATTCAGAATTAGGACAGCTTTTTGACGGCTGCGATGCAATCCCTATCAGTCCACCACCATCTCTTGTTGCCGCTTAAGGTTGAATCTTGAATCCTTACAGCTCCTGCCAGTCTCCTGGAGTAGGATGGAAGCGGTGAGGAAGCTTCCTCTCCAATTCCAGGGAGAAGCCCGCCCCCGATTCCTCAGGTCAGGCCAGCGTGCTTTCTTTCGCGTATCTTTCGAGCAAGAACGCAGTAGGAAGCACGCCGGCCTGGCGCCTTCAAGGTTCAAGCCTTGACAGGGTCCAATGCGCCCAGATTCTACGTCTGTCCGGGCATACCATCTGCACGGCTATCAGGCGAAAATCTCGTCAATGCGTTCAACGATCAGGTTAATGCCTTCTTCCAGGCCAATCTCAGCAGTAATCCAGATCTGGTCCCAGATCGGGCTGAAGACCTCAGAGTTAACCTTCTCATTCTCCTGGAACGCCGGGTCAAGACGGGCATCGTCCATGATGCGAGAGAATGCAGCCACATCGTAACCGGCCTGCGCCCCCATTGAATCTACATCCCAGACCTCGCCTGCAACACTGCGCCGCGTCGGCTGCAGCCCCACAATGCTCAGCGCCATCGCTTTCTGCGCTTCAGGCCCCGTGAGGAACCTTACCATCGCCACCGCCGCGTCCGGTTCCTGCGTCGCCCTTGCGACGCCGTAGCCGTCGGCAAACGTCAGGCCTGCCTTCCCACCGTCATTGGAAACCGGCAGATCGGTGAAGTCCCAGTTGAAGTCGTTTTCGCGTACATAGTTGGTCACAGTCCAACTGTGGGACTCAGCAAACGCGATCTTCCCAGTCGAGAAGATGTTGTGCCAGCCGACTTCAGGAACTGAACCTGCAATCGGCGCGACCTGGTTACTGCCGTAGATCAGGTCGTAGTTATACTTTAGGGCCGCAATGGCTTCTTCCCCGTCAAGAAGGCACTTTGTACCGAACAGCGGCGCGTTCATCCATTCGCCCCCGTTCATCCAGACGTAATGTTCCATATACTGTTGTGCTACATATCTGCCCCACTGGACGATTTCGCCGCTGTCATCACGCTTGGTCGTCGCCTCGTAGGCGATCACGTAGTCGTCCCACGTCCATGTGCCGTCAGGATATTCGACACCGGCCTCGTCGAGGATGTCCTTGTTGTAGGCCATCGCCACTGTCGATACATACTTGGGCATACCGTACAACTTCCCGTCCAGAAGATGGGCATCCAGTTTGGCCGGATAGAAGTCCTCCAGGTCCGCACTGTCGAAGTAGTCGTCCAACTGGAGGAACTGTCCCTTCTGCATCAGGTTATAGTTGACGCCGCCCCAGACGAACATCACATCCGGCGCGTCACCTGCCACCGACTGCGTATACAACTTATCCGCATAGTCGGGCGACTCCGCGTTCTCGAAGGTCACATTGATGCCCGGATGACCTTCTTCAAACGCCGGGATGATCTCATCGGTCCAGAACGCGATGCCTTCAGGGCCCACCCAACTTCCCTCCGCCAGTCGAATCTCCACTGGCTCTTCGGCCATGCCGGCCCCCGCATCATCCGTGGCCGGGACAGGAGCAACGCAGGCCGCAAGCAGCCCGCCTCCGGCAGTCATCGCCGACAGTTGCAGAAAACTACGTCGAGTCATTCGCATGTTCATTCTCTCCTTCTGGTGAATTCATTGGAAGCTGCCGTTAGAACCGTAGGCTGTTCGCCCTTACTCACTTTGGCGCTCTGCTGCCACAGTTCAATTCGCGCTCTTGCCTCAGGTCCTCTTCCTCGTGGCGTCTATCCACTCTCCAGGAGGAATTGTGGCGGCATTTTGCCCAACATAATTCTCCGAGGCCAAGAGAAAAGCGATGCAACCTTTCGCAGCCTAGGGCTGCGTTCATGCGTTTCGTTCAGGCCAGGCCAACCTGTTGTCCTCCTGGTTTCTTGGCTTTCCGTTTGCAGCAGGCAAAACGCCGGCTCGGCCCAAACCTTTTACTGGATCGAGACTTGCTCAATCTGTCAGGTCTATACGTTTTCCCCCTGACAGGCCGTTTTGCGATCAGGCAAAAAGCTCGTCGATTCGCTGTACGATTAGATTGACGCCTTCTTCCAGGCCGAGCTCATTTGTTACCCAGATCTGTTCCCAGATCGGCGAGAAGATTTCCGAGTTGACCTTCTCATTCTCCTGGAAGGCCGGGTCGAGCCGCGCGTCATCCATGATGCGCGAGAATGCGGCAACATCAAAGCCGGCCTGCGCGCCCATCGATTCCACGTCCCAGGCTTCTCCTGCCACGCTGCGACGGGTCGGCTGCAGACCAACGATGCCGAGCGCCATCGCCCTCTGTGCCTTGGGACCGGTCAGGAACCTCACCAATTCAACCGCCGCGTCCGGCTCCTTCGTCAACTTGGCAACGCCATAGCCGTCGGCAAACGTGATTCCGGCTTTGCCGCCAGTTGGGGACAGCGGCAGATCGGTGAAGTCCCAATTGAAGTCGTTCTCGCGGATATAGTTGGTGACCGTCCAGCTGTGGGACTCCGCAAACGCCACTTTGCCGGTTGAGAAGATGTTATGCCAGCCCACTTCGGGAATCGTACCGGCGATCGGTGAGACCGGGTTGCTGCCGAATATCTGGTCGTAGTTGAACTGGAGCGCCTCCAGGGCCTCTGCGCTGTCCAGCAGGCATTTGGTGCCGAAGAGGGGAGCGTTCATCCACTCGCCGCCGTTCATCCAGACGTAGTGCTCAAGTATTCTGTAGTTCATGTAGTTGCCCCACGAGACGATGTTGCCGTCGTCGTCGGGCACTGTCGCCGCCTCGTAGGCTGCCAGGTAATCGACCCAGGTCCACGTGCCGTCGGGGTAGTCTACGCCGGCCTCGTCGAGAAGGTCCTTGTTGTAGGCCACCGCTGCCGTCGACACATACTTCGGCATCCCGTACAGCTTCCCGTCCAGCAGGTGGGCATCGAGCTTGGCAGGGTAGAAGTCTTCCAGATCCTCGCTGTCGAAGTAGTCATCCAGCTGCAGTAGCTGGCCTTTTTGCATCAGGTTATAGTTGATGCCACCCCAGATGAACATCACATCGGGTGCGTCGCCGGCCACCGACTGCGTGTAGAGCTTATCGGCATAGTCGGGTGACTCGGCGTTCTCGAATGTCACATTGATGCCGGGTTGCTCTTCTTCGAAAGCCGGGATGATTTCGTCGGTCCAGAACGCAATCCCTTCCGGACCCCCCCAACTTCCCTCGGCCAGTCTAATCTCTACTGGCTCCTCGTCCATGCCGGCCCCAGCATCATCCATGGCCGGGGCAGGGGCGACGCAGGCCGCAAGCAGCCCTCCGCCGGCAGTCATCGCTGAAAGTTGCAGAAAACTGCGTCGATTGAAGCGCTTGTTCATCTTCTCCTCCTGAAATGTGTTCAGAGCCTCCACTTCATTCATGTGTTGGCATCCCATTGGTGGCCCTGAGATCGAGCCCTGGTCGCCACTCTCATTTCTGGTTGGTGCATAATCCATGCGCTGCCGGGTCTCACAGTCCTGCTCTCTCAAAGATCGATGCGGCAGCCCCAATCAGTCCCGAATCCGCCCCCATTGCCGCCGGGTGAATGGGCAAACCGCGGCTGTTCTCAGCCCAAATGTGAGCCCGTGTCGAAGCGACGAAGCTGTCCCAGTATTGCCCCCCTGACGATCCAAGCCCACCGCCAACGACGATCGCCTCTGGGTCCATCACGTTGACGAGAAACCCAACACTGTTGCCGAGTGCTTCACCCGCGCTACTGACAACACGGACAGCTGCCTCGTCTCCCTGCGCCGCTGCTGCCGTTACATCCTCGCCCATTCTCGCTGCCCCTGAACTGTACTGATTGTATCTCTCTACCAAAGCAGGGCCGCTGGCAAACTCTTCCAGAATTGGACTCAGTGCTTTGCCGCAAGCATCGCATTCCCCTGTGAAAGGACTACTAGCCATGACCAGGGCGTTGCCGCGCGCCCCCATAAATGGTCGACCATCCTGGACCAGCGTACTCGAAATGCCCGTTCCGACCGTCACGTAGACAAAGAGCCTGTACTCCCTTCCGGCGCCGTACATCGCCTCAGCCAGAGCCCCTGCCCGCACGTCCGACTCGACGATAGCTGGCGCAAGGCGAAAAAACTCTCTCTGAACCGACATCCCTTGCCAGTCTAGCGAATGGGAACTGGTAATTTTCCCCTCTGGATCAACCAGTTCGGGCACGCCCACACCGATGCCGAGCAGATCCAGGTTCCTTTTCCCTGCTTCCTCCATCATCCCCTCGGCGAGGGCCAGCGTATCGCACAAGACCGCCTTGCCCCCTCGCTGCGGCGACGTCGGGATCGTTCGGCGGGAGAGGACATAGCCGGAAGGGTGGGCTACGAGTCCGGCGGCGATCTTGGTTCCCCCCACATCCAGGCCGATGGCCCAGACCGCAGGATCAGGGTTCTCTGCCATTCGAGAACACTTCCGGGACGTCCGGCGAATACTTGGGCGCGATTCCGCACAGAAATGTGACAGGCGCGGCCGACAAATTGTAGTACTGGTGCGGAGTGCCCTCCGGAACGAAGAATCCGTCCCCCGGCTTGAGTTCAAACCAGCGCGGCCCGTCGTTTTCAGGCACCCGCACGTTCAGCGCGCCCTCAAGAAGGTAGAGGCTCTCATCGCCGCCATGTACCTCCGGGTCGCTGCGCTGCCCCGCCAGCCACTGCATCTTCCCAACCGTCAGATGCTCCGTCGCCGCCAGGATTCCTACCAGCAGCTGTTGCTCCGCCCCCTCCAGCCGCCACAGCAGGTCCCCGTCGCGTACCGGGCGGATCGTGAAATCCTCCGCGGCTTGTACTTGTGCTTTCGGCCAGCGGCCCATCCACTGGTCCTGAGAATACTTTGGCGACGTCAGATTCGGCTTCGTCTGTGCGTATGACCCCGATGTACCCTGAGAAGGCGGCGGCGCAAAGAACTCGATGACTCGCAGCGGTTCAGCGCTGAAGTTGAAGGCGTGATGCCACGTGTCGCGGCGAAAGAAGGCCGCTTCGCCCTGCCCCACGCGATGCACCTCACCTGTCTCTGGATTGCTCAGCACCATCACCCCGCTGAGCACGTACAACACCTCGTCCGCCGCGAAGATGGTACGGTAGTTGTCCGAGTGTCGAAACGCCCCGCCGGGAGGAAGGCCGAATACCAACTGATGGATCTTACTGCTCGAGACGTATATCCAGTCGGCCACCTCCCCCGAATCCTCGTCGCCCCATAAGTGACGCGTCACCGTTTCATAGGGGATGTGCGCCGGGCCGTCGAATGTAGGACGCGGCGAGGCCGAATAGCTCATTAGCGTTGCGTCCAGTCGTGGACAAGGTGCTCCGCTATTTCCTCTACCTCCTCCTCCTCCTCGAAAGTAGGCGGCGTGAACGTACTCCCGAGCTCCTTAGACTGCCCGTCGCGGCCAGACTCCTGCGCCTTGAGCATGATCTCCAGCACATGGTAGGCGTGCTCCGGCTGCACAATCGGCGTCGTGCCCTCTTGTATGCACTCAATCAAATGACGTATGCCGTCCGTCCACGTCCAGTTCCGGTCCGTGCCTTCATGAATCTGCCACGCGCCGACGTCGTTGCGCCACAGTTCATATCCAGTTGGCGCCCAGTCGTCGCCTGTCATCTGGATTGTTCCCTGGCTGCCATAGACTTCGACGGCTGGGCTTCGGTACTTCTGCATCGTGAAACCTGTCGTCACAACCCCGAATACATTCTCGCCCCAATCGATCAACACGTGGGCGTTGTCCTCTGCCTCGACCCGCATCATCTTGCCGCCGACAACCCGTTCGGGAATCGCCACACCGGTCATTGCCATCACCCGCTTGGCCGGTCCCAACCAGCCGGTCAGGCAGGTGATGTTGTACACACCCAGGTCGAACAGCGCGCCTCCCCCTTCGAGGTAGAACCACGGCCTCCAATCCGGCCCGGCATGACCGTAGCGGGCCCGCGCCATCAACACCTTGCCAATATCTCCCCGGTGAATGTGACGCCACATCGTCTGATATGTGTTGCTCAGGACAACATGGGGGGCGCATACCAGAAGGCCCGGACTGCTCCGCGCCATTTCAACGATCTCTGCCGCCTCCTCCAGCGTCACCGCCATCGGTTTCTCTACCAGGACATGCTTCCCCGCCGCCAGCGCCGCCCGCGTGATCGGGCCGTGCTCGAGCATCGAAGTCAGCACCATCACAACGTCGACGTCCGAATCGATCACCTCTTCATAGTCGGTCGTAAAACGTCCTATGCCTAGCCGGTCCTGTACAACCGGCCCGACTTCCTCCCTGATGTCGCAGGCAATGGTAACGTCGACAGTGCCTGTCGCCCGCATCGGCTGGATAAGCCTCATATAGGGGCGCTGCATCACGCTGCCGCAGCCAACGATCCCGATGCGTATGGCTTCGGTCATCGATTGCATCTCCTGTTTTGCATTCCGAACCTTTTGCCAGCTGGTTTGCGGCGGCAGGCAGTTCGAGAAATGTCTCTGACAGCTGAATGACTAGGCGGCCGAAGTCCGGATCTTGTGGCGGGCGAATCGCTTCTCACGCATCGCCACATGCGCCTCTTCCGAGCCGTCGTGGCTGGTCCCGAAC
>VYDA01000179.1:0-3756 GCA_009843665.1 Caldilineaceae bacterium SB0675_bin_29
GCGCCGCCGGCCCCCCCGTCGAGGACGCGCGCCGCCCGCGTCATGGGCGGTAGAAACAGCGTGATGGCGGCGATGTATGCCACAAAGATCAGGAACAGGCCCGTCGGAACCCGCCAGGGCATGATCGGCAGCTCACTGCTCGACCCGCCTCCGTCACGGGACGAAGAAGCTCGACGTTTCGGCCCTTCAATGGCGCGCAGAACCAGCCACAGGCCTAGGAAGCCGGTCAGCAGGGGTACGCCGGCCACGCCGTCACCGGTGGTAAAGCGCAGCAGATCGATCCACAGCCCTGTGACACTGCCGCGCGAATCAGTCAGCAGGCTCAACAACGTAAAGACCGAAATCAACACCAGGCTGAGGCCGACTACCTCCACGCGGGCGATCGCCGCCAACCCGGCCAAAAACTGTTTCTGCGGGGCTGCTTTCTTCTTCGTACGCCTTTTGGCTGCCATATCAGAAGTAGTTAGGTCGCCGCCCGTGCTATGGAATCGCACCGGCCGCTGAAGGTCCAATAGTTCACTACGCCCTACGCGGGGAAGAACAAACGTTCCCAACACAGTATACCAATGAACTTGGATTTCACCAATCAGTTGTTAATGTATAAGCGCCCTGAAACGCGACGTTTTGCCCGCGCTTTGCAACCGAACGATCGGCGCCTTCCCACCGCAACAGGATCTCCCCCGTCCAACCATTTCCGTGGAGGACCGGCTTCAGCCTGACCGCGCACTCGTTTCCACTACCCCGGCCGCATGCTGCCGCCTACACCTGGATCACCACCGGCAGTATCATCGGCCGCCGTCCCATCTCATTGCTGCAGAAGCTGGCCAGAGCATTGCGAACCCGCCGCGAGAGTGCCGTCGGCGCCGCCTTCACTTTGACCTCGTTACGCACGATCTCCTCCGCCCGCAGAATCAACCCCTCGTTGTCCCGGATATAGACAAACCCGCGACTGATAATTTCCGGACCGTATAGGATCGAGCCGTCGAACTCGTCCAGCGCCACGATGCACACAAGGAAGCCGTCGCTTCCCAGATGGCGCCGGTCGCGCAGAACGACGCTGCCAATGTCGCCCACGCCCAACCCGTCGACAAAAACGTGGTTGGCGCTCACATGCTCGCCTAACCGCGCCTCGACCGCATCGGTCTCTTCCTCGAAGTGGCCGAATTCGACCACCTGCCCGTCTTCGACGACGAAGACATTCTCAGGTGCAATTCCAGCCTCCCCCGCCAGCTCTCCATGCAGGACAAGATGCCGGTATGCGCCGTGCACAGGGATGAAATAGCGCGGCCGCACCAGCTCCAGCATCCGGCGGTAGTCCTCCTTTCCGCCGTGTCCGCTCACGTGTACGTCATCCGACAGCTCGTGATAGAAAACTCGCGCCCCGCGGCGGTACAGATTGTCCACTGTGCGGTTGAACAGCTCCTCGTTGCCCGGGATCGGTGTCGCGCTCAGCACAACCGTGTCGCCCTTGCGCAGACTGATCTGACGCTGGTCCCCTATGCTCATGCGCACCATGGCGCTGGTCGGCTCTCCCTGGCTGCCGGTGGCGATGATCGTCACCTGGTGGGAGGGCAGCTCTTCCATCTCCTTGGCCGTCAAAAGCTCGTCTTGCCGGATATCCAGGTAACCCAGTCCGATCGCGATCTTCACATTATTGATCATCGAGCGCCCGATCATCCCGACCCGCCGTCCATGCTTGCGCGATATCGTGATGATCTGCTGCACACGGCTGATGTTGCTGGCGAAGGTTGCCAGAATCACCCGCCCATCCACCTGCGAGAAGATACTGTCAAGCGTCTCTTCGACCTTGGTTTCGCTCGGCGTACTGCCTTCCGTCTCTATATTCGTGCTGTCCCCCAGCAGCAGCAGTACACCCTCGTCACCCCAGCGCTCCAGCTTGTCCACCTCGGTCAACTTGCCGTCCACCGGTGTATCGTCGAACTTGTAGTCGCTCGTCAGGATCACCCGCCCGGCCGGCGTGGAAACACTGACCCCCACACTGTCCGGGAAGCTGTGGCAGGTATGGAAGAACTCCACCGTGAACGGCTCCAGCGCGATCACGTCACTCTCTGTCACCGTATGCAGTTCCGTCTGCGCCAGCAGGCCATGCTCCGATAATTTGCCCTGAAGCAGGCCCTTCGTCAGCGCTGTGGCGTAGACCGGCGCATCCAGCCCTTGGTCGATCAGATAGGGCAATGCACCGATATGGTCCTCATGTCCGTGCGTCAGCACAATGCCGCGAATCCAGTCCAACCGGTCCAGCAGATACTCGGACTCCGGGATCACCACATCCACGCCGTGCATATCGCTGTCCGGAAACATCAGGCCGGCGTCAATGATGAGGATATTCTCGCCGGACTCCAGTACCATCATGTTTTTTCCGATTCCACCGAGTCCTCCCAGCGGAATCACCCGAAGTTGCGTTGTGTCGGCGTCCACCTCGCGCGGACGGTCCGTTTCAACAGGTGCTACTTCCGTTTGTTCCATTCGATCTCTCCTTTGCAAAGCAATACAGACGGTGCGCCTGCGTTGCCGTGAATTTCCTCTAATACAAAAACGCCGGGCAGCAACAGCTCCCAGCGCGAAAAAGAGTCTTCTATGTATGAAAGTTCAACATATACGCGCAGGGCGAGCAGAGGACGAAATAAAGGGGGTGCCCTTCATCGTTCACCCTTCGGGCCGCCCTGAATTGCACAAACGCTCGCGCCGGCGGCCACACTCGCTCCTCAGATTCAGTTATTCCTCTCCATTGTACCTGTGAATGGCCCGTTTGTCTACTTTTTCCCGCAACGGGGTGCATCCCAATATTGGGGCGAACTTTCCTAACCCTCGGGTCGCAACAGAGTCATGTCCCGTTCGTCTAAAGTTCTGAGGCAGGAAATGCGCCGTCTCTGACCTCTAACCACTAACCACTGCTTTTCCGGGCGGTCGGGCCTATTCGGCCCTCCCTTGTGCGGGGGCTCCGCCCCCGCAACGCCCCCGGCCAACAACATGCCTCGCCGACCTGGTGTCGATATTCGTAACAGGTGCCTAATCGAAGGTGTCCAGCCAGACCACGTCCCGCCAGTCCCATCAGGTCCCCGTAGGTGCCGGCCTTGTGCCTGCCCTCGCACCCACCCAATCAATGGACAGCAAGCAGTTTAGCCACCGCTGGCGCGAAAACTTCATCTGGCCTTTCTCATCCCAAAAATGTAATGCACTCAGCAACGCAGTTCTTCTCAATCGGGAGGTGATATGGCAGGAGGACGTCGAACGAGGAGAAAGAGAGCCCCGGGCCTTTGCACAGAAAGGGGTTGACACCGGGGTCTATGTCGTCGCGCAAGCGCGCCCTTCTGTACGCAAAAACTCGCGGGCATTGCAGACCTGCCCGCGAGCGTCTCAACTCATGCCCGGTTTTCTTACATGCCCGTTGCCATGCGGGCGGGGATGTGGCCGGCTGCGGCCAAAGCCGCTCGCTAATACACGCCCAGGTAGCGGTCCAGCTCCCACTTCGTTACAAAGTTGCGATAGCTGTCCCACTCCTGCGTTTTCGCCTCTACATAGCGCTCGAAAACGTGCTGGCCCAGCGCGTCTTGCACCACCTCGTCCTCGCGCAGCGCATCCAGCGCCTCGCCCAGGTTGCCCGGCAACGTCTCCAGCCCGGAGCGGTCACCGTTCATCTGGTAAAGATCCTCCTCGGCCGGCATCGGCGGGTCCAGCTTACGCTCGACGCCATCGAGGCCCGCCGCCAGCATCACCGCGAATGCCAGGTAGGGA
>VYDA01000179.1:3766-8306 GCA_009843665.1 Caldilineaceae bacterium SB0675_bin_29
GGGCAGCGTAGTTCGCAGCGCGTACTCTGCGTCCGGTTGGGATTGATGCGGGGGATGCGGATCAGCGCACTGCGGTTTGTGCGCCCCCACGAGATATAGACCGGCGCCTCATAGCCGGGCACCAGCCGCTTGTAGCTGTTCACCAGCGGCGCAATGATCGGCGTGATCGCCGCCGCGTGCGCAAGCTGCCCCGCGATAAAGTGCAGCGCCGTCTTGCTCAGGCCGTACTCATCGTCGGCGTCGTACATGCAGGTCTCTTCCTCGCCATACCGCCACAGGCTCTGATGAACGTGCATGCCCGACCCGTTCACCCCGGTGATCGGCTTGGGCATAAAGGTACAGTGAAGCCCGTTCTTCTGCGCGATCGCCTTCAGCGTTGTCCGCAAAGTGATCGTGTTGTCCGCCGCCGCCAGCGCAGGACCGTACTGGAAGTCGATCTCATTCTGCCCGCTGGCGACCTCATGGTGGGATGCCTCGACCTTAATGCCCAGAGCGTTCAGCGCGTCCACCATCTGGCGGCGCACACCATGCGCCGAATCGGAGCTCACGTCGAAATAGCCCGCCTCGTCGTGGGGCGTCAATGGGTAAAGGCTGTTGTCCTGGTGGCGCCGGAAAAGGAAAAACTCCAGCTCCGGACCGACGAGGAAATCAAAGCCCAGCTCCTGGGCCCGCTTCAACTGCCGGCGCAGAATATAACGGGGATCGCCCGCAAAGGGATCGCCGTTCGGGGTGAAAACATCACAGACAACGCGGGCCGTGGACAGCTCCATCTCCCAGGGGATCGGCATGAATGTATCCAGGTCCGGCACCAGATACATGTCGCTCTCAGCGACGCGCGCGAATCCCTCAATTGAGCTGCCGTCGAACCAGACACCGTTCTCAACCGCGCGATCCCAGAGTTCAATCGGGATCGTTACCTGCTTGACGATGCCCACGATATCGCTGAACTGAAGACGCACAAAGCGCACGTTGTGTCTCTTGATCGTGTCGTCAATCTTTTCCAACGTCTCCATCAGTTTTTCGTCTGCAAATGCATCCAAAAGCATGTCTGCCTTCCCCTTTCAGATCGTCTTCAGTAGTCAGCTCTTATCGATGAAGTGAGTGAACTTGAAAATCCAGAGCCTGAACTACTGAAAACTGAACAACCGTCAGTATGAAAGAACAAGAGGGCAGACACAATGCGCCGCGCCGCCCCCTTGTTGTTAAGAATTATCGGTCCAACACTTCTAGATGCCGTAGTACATCACGAATTCCTGCGGATGCGGGCGCAGGCGAACGGCATCTACCTCTTCAAACCGCTTGTACTCGATGTACGAGTCCAGCAGATCCGGCGTGAAGACGCCGCCTTCGAGCAGGTAGTCGTGGTCTTCCTCAAGCGCGTCCAGAACCTCGCCCAGGCTGCCCTTCACCAGCTCAATGTCCTCCATGACATCCTCTTCATACAGGTCCACCTCAGCCGGATCGCCGGGATCGATCTGATTCTTGATGCCGTCCATGCCGGCCATCACCATCGCCGCGAAGGCCAGGTATGGGTTCGCGCCCGGGTCGGGGCAGCGGAACTCGATGCGCTTGCTATTCGGTGACTGGCTGTACATCGGGATACGGCAGGCGGCAGAACGGTTGCGGGCGGAGTAGGCCACAACCACCGGGGCCTCATAGCCGGGAACCAGGCGGCGGTAACTGTTGGTAAGGGGGGCGCAGAAGGCCAGCAACGAGTTGATGTGCTTCAGCAGGCCGCCGGTAAAGTACAGCGCCATTTCGCTGAGGCCGGCGTACTGGTCACCGGCGAAAAGCGGCGTGCCGTCTTTCCAAAAGCTCAGGTGTGTGTGCATTCCCGAACCGTTATCCTCATACAACGGCTTCGGCATGAACGTGACCGTCTTGTCGTTCGCCTTGGCCACGTTCTTGATGACATATTTGTACAGCTGTACCTGGTCGGCCATCTGCAGGAGCGGCTTGAACTTCATGTCGATCTCAGCCTGGCCGGCCGTGCCCACCTCGTGGTGGTGCACTTCGATATCAATGCCCGCATCGATCATCTTGCGCGTCATCTCGGAACGGACGTCCTGCAACGTATCATATGGGGAAACCGGGAAGTAACCCCTCTTAAGGCCAACCGAATGGCCGAGGCTCATCTCACCCGAGTTCCACGGCGCTTCCACACTGTCCACGTAGTAGCCGGCCGTGTGGCGGCCCGCCTCGTAGGAAACACCGTCAAAGATGAAAAACTCGGCTTCCGGCCCGACAAAGATCGTGTCGGCAATGCCATCGGCTTCGACGTACCTGACCGCTTTGCCGGCCACGTTGCGAGGGTCGCGGCTGTAGGCTTCGCCCGTAAGCGGGTCATGGACGTTACAGATCGCGCTCAGCGTCGGCATGGCGCAGATCGGGTCGATGATCGCGGTCGTGGGATCCAATCGCAGCACCATGTCGCTGTTCTCGATGCTCTGAAATCCGCGAATCGACGAGCCGTCAAAGCCCAGCCCTTCATGGACCGCATCATCCGCATCGAACTCTTCGACCGGCATTGTGAAGTGATGCCACTGGCCGAACAGATCAGTGAATTTGACATCCACCATCAGAATGTTGTTGTCCTGAATGGCACTGTTCAGATCTTCAATTGAACTTACGTTGAGTTTCATTCCTCACTTAATCCTTTCAGAAATGGCGTGGGGTCCTTTTTGACCTGAAAATAAGACGATAGGACGATAACTACAGTAGTATACCCTGCCACCGACGGCGCACTCATGGACAATCCGAATAACGATTGTCCATATTTGTTTGTGCAGATTGCATGATGGCCGGAATTGCCGCTCTCCCTTCCCCCATTCCCCGCACTGCCTGCAACGCACGCGCCGTACGCAGCGCAACCCGCCTATCATATCCATCCGGGACGTTACAGTCTAATTTCGCCCCCCACGATTTCACTGCTACACTGATGCCCTGACAGCAGCAGCCTGACGCCGGATGTAACCAGCTTCCCTGCCGATCAACGTTCATGAGCCGATACCATGTCGAAACTCGCCCTCTATGAAAAAAATCCGTCCGTCCGCATCGTAACCGGCGCCTGCCCGCACGACTGCCCGGATACATGCAGCTGGCAGATTGCCGTGGATCGCACAAGCGAGCGGGCGCTGGATATCTGGGGCCGCGCCGACCACCCGGTGACGCAGGGCACGTTGTGCGGCAAGGTCGACCGCTACCTCGAGCGAGTCTACCACGCCGGCAGGCTGACCCACCCCCTGCGCCGCGTAGGGCCCAAAGGCAGCGGCCGCTTCGAGCGCATCTCCTGGCGCCAGGCACTGGCGGAGATCGCAGCGCGCCTCCAAAACGTCATCAACGAATGGGGGCCGGAGGCGGTCCTACCCTACGCCTACGCCGGCACCATGGGATTTCTGCAGCAACACGGCATCTCCAACCGCTTTTTCCAGCAGATGGGCGCCAGCCGCCTCGCATACACGATCTGCTCCGAGGCCGGCTTCGAAGGCTACCTCTACACAATCGGCTCAACCATCGGGATCGAGCCGGAGGATTACGCCCACGCCCGCCTTATCCTGATCTGGGGCAGCAACACCCTCACCAGCAACCTGCACCTCTGGCCCTTCATCCAGGACGCGCGCAAACAGGGCGCACGCGTCATCGTCATCGACCCGGCCCGCACCCGCACCGCCAGGGCCGCCGACGAGTGGCTGCCCATCCGCCCCGGGACCGACGGCGCCCTCGCGTTGGGCATGATGCACGAGATCGTCCACGCCGACCTCCACGACAGCGACTACGTGGCTGCCCACACGGTCGGCTTCGAGCAGCTGGTCGAACGCCTGCAGGAATGGCCGCCCCAGCGCGCGGCCCGGATCACCGGCATTCCCGCCGACCGCATCCGCGAGTTGGCGCGCGACTATGCCGCGACCAGACCCGCGGCCATCCGCGTCAACTACGGCCTGCAGCGCCACTACGGCGGCGGCATGGCGATGCGCAACATCACCTGTCTCCCCGCCCTGATCGGGGCATGGCGCGAACAGGGCGGCGGCATCCAGCTCAGCGTCAGCGGACAGCTGCGCCACCTCGAAAAGAGCGGCCTGGAGCGACCCGATCTGCTCGCCGGACGCATCCCCCGCACCATCAACATGAACCGCCTTGGCGACGCCCTCAGCCTCGACCGCACCCGCCTCGCCGCGTCTCACTACGCGCCCCGGCCCGTGGACCGCAAGCCCGCGCCCGACCATGCCGGCCCGCCCATTAAGGCCCTGATCGTCTACAACAGCAACCCCGCCGCCGTCGCGCCCGACCAGTCATCCGTCCAGGCCGGGCTGGCGCGTGAGGACCTTTTCACCGTCGTCCTGGAGCACTTCCAGACCGACACCGCCGACTACGCCGACTATCTTCTGCCCGCCACCACGCAGGCCGAGCACTGGGACCTGCAACGGATGTACGGCCACCATTTTTTGGCACTCAACCGGCCCGCGATCCCGCCGGTGGGCGAGGCGCGGCCCAACAGTGCCATCTTCCGCTGCCTTGGCCAAGCCATGGGCTATACCGACAG
>VYDA01000220.1:0-2553 GCA_009843665.1 Caldilineaceae bacterium SB0675_bin_29
GTATGTGCCAGCGCGAGCAAGACAGGCGAGGCCACTCACATATATGCCCAACGATCACCGCGATGGCCAACGAAAGCCCGCTACAGAAATGCTGACGGTACATTCCCCCCCGGCGGACCGTACACATAACATGGCTCAGTAGTTACGGACGATCTATGCACAGCCACCAGCTCGGGGTTCATCTGATGGTGTGGAGTGGTAGGATCGACGCCGCCGAGATGGCCCTTTTCCCGCTCATCAGCGCAATGGGCTACCACGGTGTTGAACTTCCCATCTTCGATCCCGCAGCCCTTGACTTGCCCGCTATCCGCCAGGCCTGTGTGGACAGTGGCTTGGCCTGCACTGCCTCCACAGCCATGGCCCCGGGACTCAGTCTTATCGATGACGACCGCCGCACACACGGGGTGGCCTGGTTGAAGACCGTTGTGCGCGCCGCGTCAGCCCTGGGCGCCGATCTCCTCTGCGGACCCATGGCCGTGCCCGTCGGCGAACTGCGGGGACGGGGCTTTACCGGTCAGGAATTTGACAACTGTGTCCGGTCTCTCCAGGAGGTCGGCGCTGTTGCCGCCGCTGAAGGCGTCACGCTCGCGCTCGAGCCGCTGAACCGCTTCGAGACCTTCATGCTCAATACAGTTCACGATGGCGTCCGCCTGATGAATGCAGTGGATCAGCCGTCAGTCGGCCTGCTGCTGGATACCTTCCACATGCACATCGAGGAAAAATCTACGCCGGACGCCATCCGCCGCGCCGGTAGGCATATCAAACACTTCCATTGCAGCGAAAACGATCGCGGTGCAGTCGGTAGCGGACAGGTGGATTGGGCCGGGACATTCCAGGCGTTGGCAGATGTCCAATACGAAGGCTGGCTGGTGGTGGAGTCCTTCAACGCCGTCATCCCGGAATTGGCAGGCGCAACATGCATTTGGCGACCCTTGGCCGCAAGCCCTGACGCGCTGGCGAAAGAGAGCCTCTCTTTCCTCAACAGCAGAAATACTACCTGAAACGTGCAGTGCAGCAGGCGCTTCCCACGTTTCACGGTCAAAGCCCTTTAGCTGAGATCTGATAAAATGTTCTCCCTCGATGTCCATTGCCACTTCTTTCCCAAAGCCTTTTTGGACGCGGCCCGTGGTCCGAACACCCTCCAATCCAGAATTGAATTGCGAGCCGATGGCCGCGAGCATCTGGTTTGCCCCGGCAACTTCGATCACCCGCTGACGCCGGATTTCCACGCCGCCGGACAGATGCTGGCTGATATGGACAGCGCCCAAATCTCGATGGCGGCCATCTCCTCTGCGCCCCCCACGCTTTCTTACTGGGCAGAGCCCGGCGCCGCCACGGAACTGGCATCGCGCCTGAATGAGAGCATCGCTGATCGGGTCGCCGAATACCCCGGGCGCTTCCTGGGGCTGGCGACCGTTCCGCTGCAGGACATTGCCGCCTCCGTTGCTGAAGCAAAACGCGCGGTCAATGAACTCGGGTTGCATGGCTTTCAGATCGGCTCCAATGTGGGTGGAAAAAATCTGAACCATCCCGATTATTTCCCTCTCTTCGAGACGATTGCCGAGCTGAACGCGCCCGTATTCGTCCACCCGTATATCCCAGCGGGGGAGGAGCGAATGCAGGACTACTACCTGCACAATCTGCTGGGCATGGTGGCCGAGACTGGCCTGGCCATTGCATCCGTAATTTACGGCGGCATCCTCGAACGTTGGCCGGATCTGAAAATTATCTTTGCCCACGCTGGCGGCGTCTTTCCATATGTTGTAGGGCGCATGGACCACGGCTACAAGGTGCGCTCCCAGGAGTGTGCCGCCGCCATTCCGCATCCACCCAGTCACTATCTGAAGCAGGTCTACTTCGACTGCATGTCCTTTCACCCTTTGGCCCTGCGCTATCTGGTCGATATGGTCGGCGCCGATCATGTGCTGATCGGCAGCGATTATCCCTTCGATATGGGGCCCATAGGCGGCCCTGTGGCCGAGGTGCAAGCTAATCCCCATCTGTCTGACGAGGAGAAAGAGCAGATCTGCGGCAAGACCGCGGCAACCCTCTTTGGGTTGACGAAACATCTATAGAAGATTTCCAATTGAGAGAGTGAAATGTCCGCTATGAAACGGTACCAATTCGGAGTCGTTACCGATGAGATCGATGAGGACTTTGCACGCGCCTGTTCGATCGCCCGCGAAGAGGGTATGTCCTACGTGGAGTTGCACAACCTGTGGGGTAAGCCCGTCCACGAGCTGACCGACACGGAGTTGGACCGGGCTCTGCGGATCACCGCGGAAAATGGCCTGCGTACCCATCTGGTCTGTGGGATGTTTTTCCGGCCCTTCCATCTGGCCGGTATCTCCCTGGACGAGATGGAGAGCCATCCCCGCTTTCAAGAGCATATGGATCGGCTGGAGCGCTTCATCGCCATAGCTCACAAATTCAAGGCGCCCAACATTCGCACCTTCGGCTTTACCCGCGATGTAGGCGGCGACAACCCTTCCCCCCGCTCCCCGGACGGTGGCGGTATCGATGAGGAAACGCTGGCCAAGATCGCCAAAGGCA